>DCII01000040.1 GCA_002315935.1 Ruminococcaceae bacterium UBA1730 | reverse complement strand
CACTTTCAACTGTCAAACTCCCGAATCCTCCTGTCGTTTTTTATAATAATTTATCACTCAGGCGTGAATATGTCAATACGGAATAAGCAAAAAAGGAACGCTGAATAAATGCGTCGTCGCATCTTTTCGCACCAAAAACATTCTCGAAAATCTTGCTTGCCGATTTAATCAGTGTTCTTAAATTGAGTATTCATTCCGTTCTTATTGACTTTTTATAAGAATAAGAATATAATACCACATATTGTTTGGTTTGAGATAGAGGTGGGGTTACCTTGGACTTCAGTGTTATTTCGAAATATCTGCCGTTATACGAAAAAGCGGCGTGGCTTACCCTTAAATTAGGACTTCTCGGAATATTCTTTTCCTTAGTGGTAGGCCTTATGTGTGCAACAATTAAATATCGGAAAATTCCCGTTTTAACTCAGATTGTTAATGTTTATATAGAAATAAGCAGGAATACGCCGTTGCTTGTTCAGCTGTTTTTTATCTATTATGCTATTCCGAAGCTCGGCATTTCTATTGAACCTGAATTCTGCGGCGTTGCGGGACTTACATTTTTAGGCGGAAGCTATATGGCGGAATCGTTCAGAAGCGGTTTTGAAGCAATTGAGAAGGTGCAGATTGAAAGCTCAATAAGCTTAGGCATGAAGCCCATGCAAATTGTCAGATATGTTGTTTTCCCTCAGGCGGTTTGCATCAGCTTTCCCTCGCTTCTTGCAAATTTTATTTTTCTTCTTAAGGAAACCAGCGTGTTCAGCACGGTAAGCCTTATGGATCTGATGTTTACGGCAAAGGACCTTATCGGCACGGAATCAAAAACGATAGAATGCCTTACCTTGCTTGTTGTTTTTTATTCGCTTATTTTAATTCCCGTTTCGGTTTTGGGAAGTTTGCTCGAAAGGAGGCTTCGCCATGCCGGATTTGGGGCTTGATATTCTCTTCAAAGGGAATAATTTCATGAGGCTGCTGGAAGGCCTTTTTGTTGCATTTAAAATCAGCATGATTTCAGTTGCAATCAGCATTCCTCTCGGTCTTGTTGTCGGAACACTAATGACGCTCAATAATAAGATTCTGAAGGCAGTTTTCAACATCTATGTCAATATTGTCAGAATAATGCCTCAGCTCGTTTTGCTTTACATAGTTTATTTCGGAGCTTCAAGGCTACTCGATATTAATGTTTCGGGCGAGGTTGCCGCAGTTATCGTTTTCACCTTTTGGGGAACGGCTGAAATGGGTGACCTTGTGAGAGGCGCAATGATTTCCATTCCGAAGCATCAATATGAATCGGCAGAATCACTGGGTCTTGTTAAATCGCAGGTTTTCGCCTATGTAATAATTCCGCAAATGGTTCGTCGTTTAATTCCTCTTTCCATAAACCTTATTACACGAATGATTAAAACAACATCACTTGTTCTGATGATAGGTGTGGTTGAGGTTCTGAAGGTTGCTCAGCAGATAATTGAGGCAAACAGAGTCAGCAGTCCGAACGGTGCATTCGGCGTTTATCTTGTAGTCTTTATTTTATATTTCCTTGTGTGCTGGTCTATAAGCCTGTTTGCAAAGTATCTCGAAAAGAAATGGAGGTGATGTGGTGTGGCTGAGAATATACTAAAAATAGAAGGACTCACAAAGAAATACAGCGAAAGAGTTCTTCTGAACAATATTGACCTTACTGTCAAAAAGGGCGAGGTTGTTGTGATTTTGGGTCCCAGCGGTTGCGGAAAAAGTACACTTCTTCGCTGCATCAACGCACTTGAGCCGATACAGGGCGGTAAGATTTTTATTGATAACGATGAAATTACCGCAAAAAATGCACATTTGCCGTTGCTCCGCCAAAGGATAGGCATGGTTTTCCAAAGCTATGACCTTTTCTCGCATCTTACGGTTATGGGAAATATCCTTCTTGCTCCCTGCAAGGTGCAGAAGAGGGATAAAAAAGAGGTTATGAAGGAAGCACAGGAGTGGCTTGAAAGAGTTGGTCTGGGCAAAAAGGCAAACCAATACCCAAGGCAGCTTTCCGGCGGCGAAAAGCAGAGAGTTGCTATCGTGAGAACACTTTGTATGCATCCCGAAATTCTTCTTCTCGATGAAATCACGGCGGCACTTGATCCCGAAAAGGTTCATGAAGTGCTGAATGTGGTGCTTGACCTTTCAAAAGACGGCAAAACAATGGTTATTGTTACCCATGAAATGCGATTTGCCCGTGCCATTGCCGACAGAATCGTTTTTATAGACGACGGAGAAATTGTTGAAGAATCAAACCCGGAGGAATTCTTCACCAATCCCAAAACCGACAGAGCAAAGCAATTTCTTTCATCGTTTGAATATTCAAATGACAAGGTTGGTGCTGAATAAATTTGTTGTCGCATTTTTCTCTCTGCTTTTGGCGAAAAAACCGACAGCCGATTTAATCAGTGCTTCAAAAAAATATTTTTCAGGAGTGAAACCATGAAACGAATTTTCAAATCAGCAGCTATTTTATCCCTTGCAGTCATTCTGTTAATGTCCATGTTCGGATGCTCCGGCGGAGAAAGCAAAACCGTTTATCGTACACTTGACGAAATAAAGGAATCCGGAGTTATCAACATCGGTGTATTTTCCGATAAAAGCCCGTTCGGCTATGTTGATGAAAACGGCGAATATCAAGGCTACGATATTTATCTTGCAAACCGTCTTGCTCAGGATTTGGGCGTTAAGGTGAATTATGTTTCTACCGAAGCGGCGAACCGTGTTGAATATCTTCAGACGGGTAAAGTAGATATTATTCTTGCAAACTTCACGGTAACCGAGGAACGCAGCGAAGAGGTTGATTTCTGCCTGCCTTATATGAATGTTTCTCTCGGAGTTATTTCGCATGACGACAATGTTGTTACCTCGCTTGAAAACTGGGATAACAGCAAGAGCATTATTGTTATTTCAGGGACAACCGCAGAAATATTCCTTACAAAGAATTATCCCGATATTCCGCTTCAGAAGTTTGATTCCTATGCAAATGCAAAGGGCGAAATGGAAAAGAAGGACAGCCGGTCGATTGCATGGGCAAATGATAACACCGAGGTTATAGCATTCGAAAAGCAGAATGAAGGCTACACCGTCGGCATTCCTTCACTCGGCGATCCCGATATAATTGCTCCAGCTGTTACCAAGGGAAATGTTACCCTTAAAGATTGGATTGACGGCGAAATAGAATCCTTGCGTGAAGAAAAATTCTTCCATAAGGCTTATGAAGAAACATTAATTGAAATCTATGGCAAGGATTATGAGGATACGCTCGTAATCGAATGAACCGTATAACAGAAGAAAGTCCATCGCCTCCGGGCGGTGGATTTTTGCTTGCAGAAAATCAGCCGATATAAAAATTAAAAATCTGCCACTGCAACGCTTGCAATGACAGATTTATTCAGCGTTTCCTTAAATACCGAAAACCTTCTTTGCGTTTTCAGAGAATATTTTTTTATAATCCTTATCGGAAAGTCCGAGAGAAAGGACTGAATCAATTTCCTTCTGCGGAGACCACATCGGATAATCCGAGCCGAAAAGCACTCTTTCCGTTCCGTATCTTTCGATAATACGAAGAGCAACATCATTTGAAATGAAGGGCAGAGCAGAGGAGCAGTCAACATAAAGATTAGGAAGCTCACAAAGCTTTTCACTCGCTTCTTCCCAGATTGAATATCCGCCGAAATGTGCTCCGATGACCGTCAGACCCGTGTAGATATTCATAACGGGCAGAAGTCTGTTAGGGTTTGAATTATCGTATCTGCTGTCGCCCGTGTGCATGAGAATAGGCAGACCGTCTCTTTCGCAAAGCTCATAAATCTTCAGGCATCTGTAATCGTCAATCTTGAAATTCTGAATATCGGGATGAAGCTTTACGCCCTTAAGACCGAGACTTCTAAGATGTTCATAATCTCCGACTATATCGGGAGAATCCGGATATAGTGTTCCGAGACCTGTGAATGCTTCGGGCTTTTCAGCCACAACATTTGCAATGAATTCATTGATGCTTCTGACCTGTTTTGCGGTTGTTGCAACAGACTGAACTATGAAATGGTCAACGCCTTCGGAAATACTTCCCGAAGCCAGCTCACTTGCCGTTCCTTCGCCGACTGAAACGGTGCTGTAAAAATTATCCGTTCCGGCAATTGCCTTTGAAGCAATCTTTTCGGGGTAGATATGGCAATGAGAATCTATGATATAATATCCGTTTTTCATTATGCGGTAACCACGCTGTCTGCCTTTTGAAGACCGAATTTTTTAACTGCATCCTCACGCATTTTATATTTGAGAATTTTTCCCGCAACATTCATCGGGAATTCGGAAACAAAATCAATATATCTCGGAACCTTATGGCGAGCCATATTTGCGGCAATATAATCCTTCATGTCCTTTTCGGTCATTTCTTCGCCTTCCTTGAGGATTATGCAAGCCATGATTTCTTCGCCGTACTGCTCATCGGGAACGCCGATAACCTGAACATCCTTAACCTTCGGGTGAGTATAGATGAATTCCTCAATTTCCTTCGGATAAACATTTTCGCCGCCACGGATAATCATATCCTTGAGTCTGCCCGTGATTTTGAAATTGCCGTCTGGAATTCTGCACGCAAGGTCGCCGGTATGAAGCCAGCCGTCTGCATCAATTGCGGCGGCAGTTGCTCTCGGCATTTTGTAATAACCCTTCATGATGTTATAGCCTCTTGCAACGAATTCGCCGGTAACATTATCAGGGCAGTCAACACCCGTTTCGGGGTCAACAATCTTGCATTCGATTTCGGGAAGAGGTCTGCCGACTGTGTTGACTCTTGTTTCAAGAGGGTCATCGGTTGAGCTCATTGTGCATCCCGGTGAGGATTCGGTCTGACCGTAAACGATGGTGATTTCCTTCATGTTCATCTTGTCAACAACATCCTGCATAACGGAAATCGGGCAGGGGCTTCCCGCCATGATACCTGTTCTCATATATGAGAAATCGGTTTTCGGGAAATCCTCATGCTCAAGCATTGCAATGAACATAGTCGGAACGCCGTGGAAAGCGGTTATATGCTCCGAATTGATGCAGGCAAGAGAGGATTTCGGGCTGAAATAGGGCAGAGGATGAAGAGTTGCACCGTGGGTCATGCTTGCGGTCATGGCAAGAACCATTCCGAAGCAATGGAACATCGGCACCTGAATCATCATTCTGTCAGCGGTTGAAAGGTCCATTCTGTCGCCGATATTCTTGCCGTTGTTGACAACATTATAATGTGTAAGCATAACGCCCTTAGGGAAGCCTGTTGTGCCTGAAGTATACTGCATATTGCAAACATCATCCTTGTTGACGGCGGCGGCCATGCGGTACACCTCATCAAGAGGAACCTCGCTTGCTCTTTCAAGAGCATCCTCCCAGCTCAGACAGCCCTTCTTTTTGAAGCCGACTGTTATTATATTGCGGAGGAAGGGGAGTCTGCGGCAATGAAGAGGCTCGCCTGCCTTGGTCGTTTCGAGTTCGGGACAAAGCTCTGACATGATACCCGAATAATCGGAATCACGGCAGTTTTCAATCATAATCAGAGTATGAGTGTCGCTCTGCCTGAAAAGATATTCCGCTTCCGCAATTTTATATGCGGTGTTGACTGTAACAAGAACTGCACCTATCTTGGTTGTTGCCCAGAAAGCAATATACCACTGCGGAATGTTGGTTGCCCAGACCGCAACATGAGAGCCCTTCTTTACGCCGAGAGCAACGAGTGCACGGGCGAATTCATCAACATCGTCTCTGAATTCCTTATAGGTTCTTGTGTAGTCAAGAGTTGTATATTTGAAAGCATATTGGTCGGGAAATTCCTTAACCATAGTATCGAGAACCTGAGGAAAGGTCCGGTCGATAAGAAGCTCTTTTTTCCAAACAAATTTTCCGGTATGTGTTCTGTTGCTGTAAAGAGTCGGTTCGGCAGCCTCCGTGTCGCTGAACTGATGCATATAACCTGCAAACTGTGCAAAGATTATTTCCATATCATCAATTTCGGGGCACCAGTCAGGGTCCCATTCAAGCGAAACAAAGCCGTTATAATTGACCGAGCGAAGAGCAAGAATCATTTCATCAACGGAGAGGTCGCCTTCTCCCATAAGGCAGTATTCAGGCTCACCTTCGCCTTTGATTGCATCCTTTATGTGAACGTGTCTGACATATGCACCGAGGTTGGTTATGGTCTGCTCTGCGGTTTCGTTGCCCTTGAAGAAGGTTGAATACATATCCCAGAGAGCGGCAACGCTTTCGTCTGCAAATTCGTTGAGAATATCACGAAGAAGAGCGGTGTTGCTGAATATGCCGGAGGTTTCAATAAGAAGAGTTACTTCCGAAGAACGGGCAAAATCAATAACCTCGCCGATAAACTGCTTGAGGTTTTCGCAGACCTCTTCAATCTCTTTTCCGTAAACCTTAAGACGGATGCAGGGAACGCCGAGAGCGGAAGCAATGCGGATACATTTTGTAACCTCTTGCATGGCAATTTCTTTTTCTTCCTTGCTTCCCGGGTCGCAGATTGCATCAATGCAGGGGAGCGAAAGCTTCATTTCGTTGAGCTTTCTTACTGCTGATGCGGAGTTATAATCATAGAATGCTCCTTCTGAGCTTGTGAACATACTGTTGCGTGTGTCGTGGATTTCAATTCCGGAGAATCCCATGTCAAGGGCAATTTCGCAGAATTCTTCAAATGAATTATCATGCCAACCCTTGGTTGAAAAGGAGAGTTTCATCCTTCTGCCTCCTCATAAACGATTTTATTGAGAGCGTTCAGATATGCCCTGATGCTCGCTCCGATAATGTCGGTTGAAATGCCGTTTCCCGAATAGAGCTTGCCGTTGTTGCGAAGCTTAACTATTGCCGAGCCCATCGCTTCCTTGCCCTCGGTAACTGCCTGAATTTGAAAATCATCAAGCTCATAATGATGACCTATCATTTGCTCAATGGTGACGAAAGCGGCATCAATAGGACCGTCACCCATGGAAATTCCGTTGATTTCTCTGCCGTCACGCTCAAGCTTTATCTGAGCGGAGGAGGACACAACATTGCCTGACGAAACGAAATAGCTGATGAGCTTATATGCCGCAGGAACCTGCAAGGACGAGGAAGCAACGATAGCATCAAGCTCCTTTGCACCGACTGTTTTCTTTTCGGCAACTCTACAGAATTCTTCATAGACCTTTGTTTCGTCCTCGGGAGAAAGGTCATAGCCGAGCATTCTGACGGCAATGATAACGGAATCAATATTGTCCTTTGCATCAAGTCTGATTGAATTATCAGTTGAAACGATTGAAGCTGTTTCTTTTTCGGCAACAACACCGCCTGAAATTCTTGTTATCTGGCTTAAAATTCTGCCGAGCTGTGTTATTTTGAGGTCGGAGCAGAAGCCGCAGTTTGTTCCGCAGTTTTTGATTATTCCTGCAAAGGTTGAAAGGTCCGTAATGTCGCTTCCCGAAGCGGTTTTGACTGCGGTCGCACCGTTCTTGACTGCAAGAATTGCGGAAGCGGCGGCAAGACCGTTGATGTTTCTGCACATAACACCGACAGTAACTTCTTCGCCGATTTCAGTTTCTTTGATGAAATCTGAAACGAAAGCGGCAAATTCATCAGGCATCATAACGCCTTCGCTGTCGCAGATTGTGAAGGTGTTTGCACCTGCTTCAATGGCGGTCTTTGCAACAAGGGGAAGAAATCCTGCTTCCGCTCTTGTTGAATCAAGAGCACAGAATTCAACATCGGAGCATTTTTCTTTTGCCGAAGTAACGAGCTTTGAAATAAGGTCAAGCATTTTTGAACCTTTTTTATGATAGCTGTATTCCATTCCGACGGTTGAAACAGGCAGAGAAATTCTTATTCTCGGCATTGCTGTGTTGATAAGAGCGGAAGCGGCATTGGCAATGCCCTCCTCTGTTCCGCCGGCCTCAACGGAAATGATGCTTTTTTTAACGAATGAAGAAACGGTTTTAACAAGAAGAGCATCGGTTCTGACATTGACTATCTCGGGAATTTCAATAACATCAACGCCCAAATTGCCGAGCTGACGGGCAATTTCAATCTTTTCCTTGAAGCTGTATGAACCCTTTGAAGGACAGAGGGTCATGTCACAGATGCTGATTTTTTTCATAAGAATTATCCTTTCGTTTCTGACCCGGAAAAATAAAAAATCCCCGAGGTCACTTGAATTGACCTCAGGGACGAATTAAATCCGTGGTACCACCCTGATTGCCGAAAATCGGCCACTCATAAAGCTCTGACAAGCTTTTTGCCAAGATAACGGGGCAATTCCGTGCTTCCTTACTTCATCTTGCGACTTTCCGGAAGCCTGCTCGGGAAGGAGACTTATCTGAGTTCGCATACCGATTTTCACCAGCCATCGGCTCTCTGAATGCTTTTCGGCAGATAATAATTCCGTCATTGCATTTGTCATATGCGGATATGTTACCATAAACAATGGATTAAGTCAATATTATTTTTTAAAATTACAGAAAAATCAGAGAAAATCCGAATTAGAAAAGACCTGAAATCTTGCCGCTTTCGTCAACATCAATTCTTTCTGCCGCAGGTGACTTGGGAAGACCGGGCATGGTAAGAATATCTCCGGTAAGAACAACTATGAAGCCTGCACCTGCCGAAATCTTAACATTCTTGACTGTAACCTCAAAGCCTTCGGGAGCACCGAGCTTTGTGGGGTCATCAGAGAAGCTGTACTGTGTTTTTGCGATGCAGACGGGAACCTTGTCGAAGCCGAGAGCGGTGAGCTGTTCAATCTGCTTTCTTGCGGATGGAACGATGTTAACGCCTACACCGCCGTAAATCTTTGTAACAACAGCCTTGATTTTTTCTTCAATGCTCTGGTCAAGCTCATATGAGAAGGTGAAATCACCCTGTTCTTCCTCGCAAAGACGGACAACCTCCTTTGCAAGCTCTTCGCCGCCCTTGCCGCCTTCTGCCCAAACGGTTGAAAGAACGGTGTTTACGCCAAGTTCACGGCACTTCTTGATAATGAAATCAATTTCAGCATCTGTGTCGGTCGGGAAACGGTTAACTGCAACAACGCAGGGGAGCTTATAAACATTCTTGATGTTTGAAACATGGCGAAGAAGGTTGGGAATGCCCTTTTCGAGAGCTGCAAGGTCTTCTGTGTTGAGTGACTTTTTGTCAAGACCGCCATGCATCTTGAGAGCACGGACAGTTGCAACAACAACAACTGCATCTGGAGTAAGACCTGCCATACGGCATTTGATGTCGAGGAATTTCTCTGCACCGAGGTCAGCACCGAAGCCGGCTTCCGTAACGGTATAGTCGCCCATCTTGAGGGCGAGCTTTGTTGCCATAACGGAGTTACAGCCGTGAGCGATATTTGCGAAGGGACCGCCGTGAACGAAAGCAGGAGTGCCTTCGAGAGTCTGAACAAGGTTGGGCTTGAGAGCATCCTTGAGAAGAGCTGTCATTGCACCGACTGCCTTGAGGTCGCCTGCTGTAACGGGCTTATCATCATATGTATAACCGACAATGATTCTTGAAAGTCTTTCCTTGAGGTCTGTGATTGAATTTGCAAGGCAGAAAACAGCCATGATTTCGCTTGCAACGGTGATGTCGAAGCCGTCTTCACGGGGAACGCCGTTTGCTTTGCCGCCCATGCCGTCAACTATGAAACGAAGCTGACGGTCATTCATGTCAACGCAACGCTTCCATGTGATTTTGCGAACATCAATGCCGAGAGCATTGCCCTGCTGAATGTGGTTATCAAGCATAGCCGCAAGAAGGTTGTTGGCTGCTCCGATAGCGTGGAAGTCGCCTGTGAAATGAAGGTTAATATCCTCCATGGGAACAACCTGAGCATATCCGCCGCCTGCGGCACCGCCCTTAACGCCGAAAACAGGTCCGAGAGAAGGCTCACGAAGAGCAACGGTAACATTCTTGCCGATTCTCTTAAGACCGTCTGCAAGTCCGATAGTGGTTGTGGTCTTGCCTTCGCCTGCGGGAGTGGGGGTAATAGCGGTTACAAGGATGAGCTTGCCATCCTTCTTATCTGTTTCGTTGAGGAGAGAAAGGTCAACCTTTGCTTTATATCTGCCGTATTGCTCGATATATTTCTCGTCAACATTTGCAACCTTTGCGATTTCGCTGATGTGTTTCATTTCGCACTGCTGAGCGATTTCGATGTCTGATAAGTATGCCATGATTATCCTCCATTATTTAAAATATTTTACTGCCGATTCAAACATACGGATGTCATATTCGCCGGGAACATTTTTATAAAGACCTGCACCGATTCTTTCGCTGTGACCCATCTTGCCGAATACTCTGCCGTCAGGAGAGGTTATTCCCTCAATAGCGAACATTGAATCATTGGGATTAAAATGAATATCGTTTGTTGCATTGCCTTCGAGGTCAACATACTGCGTTGCAATCTGACCGTTTGCGGCAAGCTTTCTGATAAGCTCTTCATCGGCAAGAAATCTACCCTCGCCGTGAGAAATGGGAACGCTGTAAACATCGCCTACATTGGTCAGAGCAAGCCACGGAGACTTGTTGGAGGCAATGCGTGTGCGGACAATTCTCGACTGATGGCGGGCAATTGTGTTGAAGGTAAGGGTCGGGCATTTTTCATCGGTGTCGATAATCTTGCCGTAGGGAACAAGACCGAGCTTGATGAGAGCCTGGAAGCCGTTGCAGATACCGCACATAAGGCCGTCTCTCTTTTCGAGAAGCTCCGTAACACCCTCTTTGACGGCGGCATTTCTGAAGAAAGCGGTGATGAATTTTCCGCTTCCGTCAGGTTCATCGCCACCGGAGAAGCCACCGGGAATGAATATCATCTGAGCTGTTTTAAGCTCTGATGCAAACTTTTCAACGCTTCTCTGAATGCCTGAAGCGGAGAGATTATTTATAACAATTATTTCAGGCTCTGCACCTGCATCACGAACAGCCTTTGCACTGTCAAATTCACAGTTTGTGCCGGGAAATGCAGGAATGAGAACCTTGGGTTTAGCGGTTCTGATTACGGGGGAGGGATAGCCTTCTGCCTTGAAGCTGAAATTCTCAACAGGGGTGTTATCCTGCTTGATATTACAGCTGTAAACGCTTTCAAGCTTGCCTTCGTATTCGCCGAGAAGCTCTTTCAGGCAGACTTTTTCTTCGCCGAGAGCGATAACCTTTTCGTCTGTAACCTCGCCGACCTTGAAGCCGAGATTGGTTTCCTCGGTGACTTCAAGAATGAATGAACCATAACGGTATTTGAATATGCACTTGGGGCAGAGGTCCTTATCGAAGCTGAATCCGAGACCGTTGCCGAAGCACATTTTCATAACAGCTTCGCCTATGCCGCCGAGACCCGGGGTGTAGCATGAAACTGCTTTACCGCTTCTCATAAGCTCTGTAACGGTATCGAACACCTTGAGAAGTGAAGCGGTCACGGGAAGACCGTTTGCATCCGTTTCAGGTTCAATGCAGATAACGTTGTTGCCTGCCTTCTTGAATTCGGGAGAAACTATATCCTTAACCTTTTCGGTTGTGACTGCGAATGAAACAAGGGTGGGCGGGACATCGAGGTCTTCGAATGAGCCGCTCATTGAGTCCTTGCCGCCGATTGAACCGATTTCAAGCTCCTTCTGAGCTTCAAATGCACCTAAAAGAGCGGCGAGAGGCTTGCCCCAACGCTTGCCGTCCTTGCCGGGATGCTCAAAATATTCCTGGAAGGTGAGATAAACATCCTCAAATTTTGCACCGGAAGCAATAAGCTTGCAGACTGATTCAACAACTGCAAGATATGCACCGTGATAGGGGCTTTTTTCGGTGATGAACGGGTTATAACCCCATGACATCAGCGAGCAGTCGTCTGTATGCTTCTGCTCAACCGAAATCTTCTGAACCATCGCCTGAATGGGAGTGAGCTGATTTCTTCCGCCGAAGGGCATGAGAACGGTTCCTGCACCGATGGTTGAGTCAAATCTTTCGGAAAGACCTCTCTTTGAGCACATATTAAGGTCAGATGCAACTGCCTTGAAATTCTCTGCGAAAGAGCCTTCTATGACCTTATCATAGCTTTCGGGCTTTGCCGGAGTTATGTCAATATGCTTGTCTGCACCGTTTGAATTAAGGAATTCACGGCTTATATCAACAACCTTTTTACCGTTCCAGTTCATTGTAAGTCTTGGGTCAGCCTTAACAACTGCAACGGGGCAGGCCTGAAGATTTTCCGAATCTGCGAGCTTGAGGAATGCTTCAACATTTTCAGGCTCAATGACAACCGCCATTCTTTCCTGAGATTCGCTGATAGCAAGCTCTGTTCCGTCAAGACCTTCATATTTTCTCGGAACTGCGTTGAGGTCTATTTCAAGACCGTCTGCGAGTTCTCCGATAGCAACCGAAACGCCGCCTGCACCGAAGTCGTTGCAACGCTTAATCATACGGCAGGCTGTGCCGTTTCTGAAAAGTCTCTGAAGCTTGCGTTCCTCGGGAGCGTTACCCTTCTGAACCTCTGCACCGCAGGTTTCAACTGAATGAGCGTTATGTGCCTTTGATGAACCTGTTGCACCGCCGATGCCGTCTCTGCCGGTTGAACCGCCGAGAAGAATAACAACATCGCCGGGGGCGGGAACTTCTCTGCGAACATTTTCTGCGGGAGCTGCGGCGATAACCGCACCGATTTCCATTCTCTTTGCGGCATAGCCGGGATGATAGATTTCATCAACGATGCCTGTTGCAAGACCTATCTGGTTGCCGTAGGATGAATAGCCTGCGGCGGCAGTTGTAACAATCTTTCTCTGCGGAAGCTTGCCGGGAATGGTTTCGCTGACTGGCTTGAGAGGATCGGCCGCACCGGTAACTCTCATTGCACCGTAAACATATGATCTGCCCGAAAGAGGGTCACGGATTGCACCGCCTATGCAGGTTGCCGCTCCGCCGAAAGGCTCAATTTCGGTTGGATGATTGTGTGTTTCGTTCTTGAAAAGAAGAAGCCACGGTTCTGTTACGCCGTCAACATCAACATTGATTTTAACGGTGCAGGCGTTGATTTCTTCTGATTCATCAAGCTTGTTGAGCTTGCCGTTTGCCTTGAGATACTTAACAGCAACAGTTGCAAGGTCCATAAGGCAGATGGGCTTTGTTCTGCCGAGCTCTTTTCTGACATTGATATAATCATCATATGCCTTCTGAAGAAGCTCATCTTCAAACTTAACGCCGTCAATAACTGTGAGGAAGGTTGTGTGGCGGCAGTGGTCTGACCAATAAGTATCAATCATTCTGATTTCTGTGATGGTCGGGTCACGGTGCTCGCTCTTGAAATAATTCTGACAGAATTCGATGTCATCGGCATCCATCGCAAGTCCGTAATCCTTAACAAATTGCTCAAGACCGTTTCTGTCAAGCGAAGTGAAGCCGTCAAGAGTTTTTACTGTTGTGGGGATTTCATATTCAACATAAAGAGTTTCGGGCTTTTCAAGAGAAGCTTCTCTTGCTTCAACGGGGTTGATAACATATTTCTTAATTTCTTCAATATCTGCATCCGAAAGCTCGCCGTAAAGAGCGTAAACCTTTGCGGAGCGGATAACGGGTCTGTCACCCTGCGAGATAATCTGAATGCACTGTGCGGCTGAATCTGCTCTCTGGTCAAACTGACCGGGAAGAAATTCAACTGCAAAAACCGCCGCACCGTCAGTTTCGATTTCTTTTGTTGCAATATCAAGCTGAGGCTCTGAAAAAACTGTTTTAACAGCGTAATCAAAAAGCTCATCTGAAATTTTTTCTGCATCATATCTGTTGATGATGCGAACATCCTTGAGTGCGGTTATTCCGAGCAGGTTTCTTGCATCGGAGAGAAGAGCCTTTGCTTCGTTTGCAAGCTCTTTTTTCTTTTCAACATAAATTCGATATACCATTTCAGACCTCCGTTGCCGTGGTGTTTGCTTTGAGTGCTTTCTGACCTATATCGTGGCGATAGAAAGCATTGTCGAAATGAATTGTTTCCACCATTTTGTATGCGGCGGAAATTGCGTTTTCAAGTGTGTCTTCAACTGCTGTTGCTCCGAGCACTCTGCCGCCGTTGGTGAGAAGCTTTCCGTTTTCAAGCTTTGCACCTGCAACATAAACGCTGTCTGCAATTGCATCGGGAATTGTCATTTCAAATCCCTTCTTATATGAAACAGGATAGCCCTCGGATGCCATAACAACACAGCAGGCATTCTTATTGCTGAATTTGACCTCTGTTTCAGCGAGCTTTCCTTCGGTAACAGCCTTCATAACCGTGAACAAATCGCTTTCAAGAAGAGGAAGAACAACCTGTGTTTCAGGGTCTCCGAAGCGGCAGTTATATTCGATAACCTTTGCACCCTTTGGGGTGAGCATAAGTCCGAAATAAAGGCAACCCTTGAATGTTCTGCCCTCTGCGTTCATTGCATTGATGGTGGGCAGGAAAATCCTTTCCATGCATTCCTTTGCGGCGGCTTCCGTATAATAAGGATTGGGAGCGATTGTTCCCATACCGCCGGTGTTGAGACCTTCGTCATTGTCGAATGCACGCTTATGGTCCATTGAAGAAATCATCGGCTTTACAGCTTTTCCGTCTGTGAATGCAAGAACGGAAACCTCGGGACCCGTCAGGAATTCTTCAATAACAATTTGATCGCCGCTCTTGCCGAATTTTCCTTCATTCATTATTGAAATAATTGCTTCCCTTGCTTCCTCTTTTGTTTCGGGGATGATAACACCCTTGCCGAGAGCAAGACCGTCTGCCTTGATAACATACGGAAGGTCAGCATTTTCAACATATTCAAGAGCCTTTGCGGCATCGGTGAACACTTCATATTCAGCGGTGGGAATGCCGTATTTCTTCATAAGGTTCTTTGAAAAAACCTTACTGCCTTCAATGATTGCGGCCTTTGCTTCGGGACCGAAGCAGGGAATGCCCTTTGCGTTGAGAGCATCAACACAGCCGAGCACCAGAGGGTCATCCGGTGCAACAACTGCATAATCAATATTTTCTTTTTCAGCAAAACTCACTATTCCGTCAATGTCGGTTGCACCGATGGCAACGCATTCAGCATCACGGGCGATGCCGCCGTTGCCGGGAAGAGCAAAAATTTTTGATATTTCTTTGCTTTCCTTGAGCTTTTTGATGATGGCGTGTTCTCTTCCTCCGCCACCTACAACCAAAACCTTCATTTTAAAACTCCGTTCAGTTTTTATCAGTGATGGAAAAGACGCATTCCGGTGAATGCCATAGCCATATCATATTTATCGGCACATTCGATAACGAGATCGTCACGGATTGAGCCGCCCGGCTCTGCAACATATTTTACGCCGCTTCTGTATGCTCTTTCGATGTTGTCAAAGAAGGGGAAGAATGCGTCTGAACCGAGAGCAACATTATCCTTTGTTGCAAGGTAAGCCTTCTGCTCTTCAGCTGTGAAGGGTTCGGGCTGAACGGTGAAATACTTCTGCCAGATGCCGTCTGCACAAACATCCTCTTCGTTCTGATTGATGTAACCGTCAATAACATTGTCTCTGTCGGGTCTGCGTATGTCGTCTCTGAAGGGAAGATTGAGAACCTTGTCAGCCTGACGAAGGAACCATGTGTCTGCCTTTGTGCCTGCAAGACGGGTGCAGTGAATTCTTGACTGCTGACCTGCACCAACGCCGATAGCCTGTCCGTCAACTGCATAGCAAACGGAGTTTGACTGTGTGTACTTGAGAGTGATAAGAGCAACAATGAGGTCACGGATTGCACTCTCGGGAAGATTTTTGTTCTTTGTTACAACATTTGAAAGAAGCTCACGGTTAATTTCAAAGTTGTTTCTGCCCTGCTCAAAGGTGATGCCGTAAACCTGCTTATGCTCAATAGGAGCAGGAACATAGTTCGCATCAATCTTAACAATATTATATGTGCCTTTTCTCTTGCTCTTGAGAATTTCAAGTGCTTCGGGTTCATAACCGGGAGCGATGATGCCGTCTGAAACCTCTCTCTGAATCATTTTTGCGGTTGTAACATCGCAAATATCCGAAAGAGCAACCCAGTCGCCGAATGAGCACATACGGTCAGTTCCTCTTGCTCTTGCATAAGCACAGGCAAGGGGCGAATCGTCAAGACCTTCGATGTCATCAACGAAGCAAGCCTTCTTGAGTGTATCTGAAAGGGGAATGCCGACTGCGGCAGAGGTGGGGCTGACGTGCTTGAAGGAAGTTACTGCGGGAAGTCCGAGAGCTTCTTTAAGCTCCTTGACGAGCTGCCATGAATTGAAAGCATCGAGGAAATTGATGTAGCCGGGTCTGCCGTTGAGAATTTCAATGGGAAGCTCCGAACCGTCGTGCATAAAAATCTTTGAGGGCTTCTGATTGGGGTTACAACCGTATTTAAGTTCAAATTCTTTCATTTCGCATTCTCCTTATCTATTTTTATTTATAATTCTGCTGTCAGCCTTACCGGTTGCAAGGTCTGTATACTGAACATAGAGTGAAATTTTGTTATCCTTATCGAGCACGTTCCAGAGCTTTTCTGTGAAAGCATCAATATCCGAATCAATTGCAACTCTTTCGGGTTCACCCTGGAAGGTGGGGATGGGGTTGCCGTCACAAACATATGTATGAATGAAATGGCCGAGACCTGCCTTTGAAGGATAATCAAAGGTATAGCGTGCACAGTCTGTTCCGTCAGCATCAATGCTCTTGAGAATGCTCATGCTGTAAGTGAAATCGTTTTCGGCAAAGGTGAGCATACCGCTGATTCTCGGAGTGAAGTTCGGCTTATCCGGCTCAAATTCACGAGAAGTGAGAGCCTGTGAGAATGAAAGACCTTTTTCAAGACCTTCATAGATTGTGTCTGTCTGGTCTCCGTTTGTAACGATGAGATTATTTTTGAAGCTACGGACTGCGGCATAAATGATGAGGCTGGGGTCTTCAACCTTTGAAGCATCAAAAGGCTCCGTGAAGATTTCACTGTTCTTTTCTGTGAAAATACGGTTACGGCTGTTTGCACTTCTGCCCATGATGAAATATGCAGAGCAAGCCTTTTTGCCGTCTTCGCTCTTGCCGATAACGATACCTCTGCCTACATAGGAATTATCCTTGATAAGCTCTGCGATGTCATTGATTTTGTAAATATCCATTGTAAAACTCCTTTATTAATTTAGCAATAATTTTGATGAAACAAATTCTGCTGCCGCAGGAAGAATAATCCATTCAGCCTGCTCCATAACTCTTTTCTGGAGAATTTCAGGCGTATCGCCATCCTGAATTTCAACAGCCTTCTGAAGAATTATTTCGCCGCCGTCAGGAATTTCATTGACGAAATGAACTGTTGCTCCCGTAACCTTAACTCCCTTTGCAAGAGCGGCTTCATGAACACGAAGTCCGTAAAAGCCTTCTCCGCAGAACGAGGGGATGAGAGACGGATGAACATTTATTATGCGTTTTTCGAAATGAGAGGTGAATTTTTCGCTTAAGATACTCATGAATCCCGCAAGGATTATGAGGTCTGTTTCTGCATTTTCAAGGGCTTCAATGAGCTTATCCTCAAATGCCTCCTGCGAACCTGCCTCTTTTTTTGTGATTACAAGGCTTGAAATTCCTGCGTTTGCCGCTCTTTCAAGAGCATAGGCTCCTGCCTTGTTGGAGATAACGAGCTTTATTCTTCCGCTGTGAATTATTCCGCTTTTTTCGGCATCAATGAGAGCCTGAAGATTTGTTCCGCCGCCTGAAACAAGAATGGCGATATTAGCTTTTCTTTCCATTATTTCTTTGCTCCGTTCGAAAATTCAGTCATAATCGAGAGAAGCATTGAACCGACTGCGTTGCCGAGAACAACCGTCATAAGGAATGCAAATGCTTTAACCGAAACAATTCCCGAAGCCGCAAAATAGAAAATATCAGCAATTGAATGCTCAAAACCGCTTAAGATGAAAACGGGTATTCCGAAAAGTATTCCGAGAGCGGTGTTTTTATCTCTGTAAATGCTGACTGCAAGATACATGAGAACTCCGCAGAAGAATGCTCTGATGAAGGTCTGGAAAAATTCCTGCTCAAGCTTTGCGGAGCAGATAGTGAGAGCTTTTTCGCCGAGATTTGGAATTGCATATGCAATGAGATAGCCGAAAACTATTGTTGCAATTGCGTTTCCGAGAAGACCGAGAAGAAGAACCGAAACCTCTTCCTTGCCGTGCTTCTGGGGAATATAGCCGATTTTGCCCGTGAAGAGCGAATATCCTTTATAGCATATGCAGAGAAGAGCAACCGAGAAGAGAACTGCACCGACATATTTATTGTCGCAGGCGAGGAATACACTGCCGCCAACGGCAATAAGCACACCTGCCGAAATACCGTTAACTATTTTTTTCAGCATATTGTTATTTTCTCCTCCGATTTGATTATTTCGCCGATAACATATGCTTCTTCACCGTTTGCCTTGAGAATTTCAAGAGCTTTTTCCGCTTCTTCGGGAGCAACAACAATGCTCATGCCGACACCCATGTTGAAGGTGTTGAACATATCTCTTTCGCTGATGCCGCCTTTTTCTGCGATAAGGTCGAAGATAGGAAGAACCTTTACGCTGGCCTTATTGACCTTTGCACCGAGACCGTCGGGAATGCTTCTGGGTATGTTTTCATAGAAGCCGCCGCCGGTGATATGCGAAATACCCTTTACCTTAACCTGCTCAAGAAGAGCAAGAACGGGTTTAACATAAATTCTCGTGGGAGTGAGAAGAGCTTCGCCGATTGATTTTCCGCCGAGTCTTTCAAGGGGAGTTTTGATGTCTGAATTTTCAACATCAAGAACTTTTCTGACAAGCGAAAAGCCGTTTGAATGAACGCCGCTTGAGGGGAGGGCAATAATAATATCGCCTTCCTTCATCGACTTGTTGTCAATGATTTTTGCCTTGTCAACAACGCCTGTGCAGTAGCCTGCGAGGTCATATTCGTCAACAGGATAGAAGCCGGGCATTTCAGCCGTTTCGCCTCCGATAAGAGCCGCATCGGACTGAACACAGCCTTCGCATACGCCCTTGACTATATCCGCAATTCTTTCCGGAACATTCTTTCCGCAAGCGATATAGTCGAGGAAGAAAAGAGGCTTTGCACCGCAGCAGATAATGTCGTTGACGCACATTGCAACGCAGTCAATGCCGACTGTGTCATGCTTGTCCATAAGAAAAGCAATCTTGAGCTTTGTGCCGACACCGTCTGTTCCGCTGACGAGAACGGGTCTGGTAATGCCTGTGAGGTCAAGCTCAAAGAGACCGCCGAATCCGCCTACATCGGAGCAAACGCCGCTCGTGAGAGTTTTAGCTATGTGCTTTTTCATGAGTTCAACAGCTTTGTAACCGGCGGTAATGTCAACGCCTGCTGCTGCATAACTGTCTGATCTTGATTGAGTGTTCATAGTCATTATTCCTTTCCGTTCCAGCAATAGGTGCAAAGATCATCGGGATCAAGACCTATTGATTTTATTACTCCTTCAAGTGATTGAAATTCGAGAGAATCGAAGTTGAGCTTTTCGCAGATGCTCTTGCGAAGGGCTTTTCCTCTCTCTGTGCTTCCGTCGCTGTATTCTTCGATATGCTTCAGACCCTCTTCACCCTCAAGCTCATCAATAACTCTGCGTGCGATAAGCTCCATATCGCTTGTGGCACGAGTGAAATTAAGGAACTTGCATCCGTACATAATCGGGGGGCAGGCTGAACGCATATGAACCGATTTTGCACCGCTTTCATAAAGAAATTCAACCGTTTCACGAAGCTGAGTGCCTCTGACAATTGAATCGTCAACAAAGAGAAGATTTTTATCCCTGATAAGCTCAAGAACGGGAATCTGCTTCATCTTTGCGATGCGGTTTCTGTCTGACTGCTTGACGGGGGTAAAGCTTCTTGACCAGGTTGGAGTATATTTGATGAATGCTCTTGCAAAGGGAACTCCGCTCTTGTTTGCGTATCCGATTGCATGAGGAGTGCCTGAATCGGGAACTCCGCCAACATAGTCAAGCTCAGGGAGATTGCTGTTATTCTTATCGTTTTCAGCCATGATTTCGCCGTTTCTGTATCTCATGGCTTCAACATTTATTCCCTCATAATTTGAGGTAGGATAACCGTAGTAGCTCCAGAGAAATGCACATATTCTCTTTTTCTTTCCGGGAGCAACAAGCCTTGTTACCTTTTCGGGAGTGATTTCAACAATTTCTCCGGGACCAAGCTCTGAATAATCTTCAAAGCCGAGCTTCTGATATGCAAAGGATTCGAATGAGGCACAGAAGCCGTCTTCGCCCTTTCCGATATGAATGGGAGTTCTGCCAACTCTGTCTCTTGCGGCAATTATTGTTCCGTCATCCTTAAGAATGAGCAGAGAAGCCGAACCCTTGATTGATTTCTGTGCAAATTTAATGCCCTCGGCAAAGGTGCTTTTCTGATTTATCAGAGCGGCAAGAAGCTCTGTTGAATTGATTTTTCCGTCAGTCATGGCGTTGAAATGGCCGCCGCTGAAGGAAAGATACTGGTCAATCAGCTCTTCATAGTTTGTGATTATGCCGATCATGCAGATGGCATAAGTGCCGAGATTTGAACGGATGAGAAGCGGCTGAGGGTCGCTGTCGCTGATACAGCCGATAGCCGAGGAGCCGCCCATTGTATTGAATACCTTTTCAAATTTTGTTCTGAAAGGTGAATTTTCTATGTTGTGTATTTCACGCTGCAATCCTCTGTCCTTGTCGTAGATTGCAATTCCGCCGATTCTGGTGCCGAGGTGCGAATGATAGTCCGTGCCGAAGAAAACCTCGGAAAGGCAGTCATTTTTTGAGGCAATGCCGAAAAATCCGCCCATTTTGAACCTTCTTTCCCATAGTTGATAATAAGAAATAGTTTTTCTCAAAGTGAAAGCCGATCAGCGTAAAATATTTGCGCCGACCGGCCGCGTCTTTGTTTCGGTAATTAAGGAAACGCTGATTAAATC
>DCII01000002.1:8868-143256 GCA_002315935.1 Ruminococcaceae bacterium UBA1730 | reverse complement strand
CAAGGTTTTGTAACGCATTTCACACCAAAACAGACCGAAAAGATGCGACGACGAATTTATTCAGCGTTTCCCAAGGTTTTGAAACGAATTTCACGCCAAAACAGGCCGAAAAGATGCGATGACGCATTTATTCAGCATTTCCTCAAGCAAAGAAAAGCTCTGAAAGAGTCATGGGGTCAATATATTCGCCGTTTTTATAAACACGCATATTGCCTGATGCGATTTCGTCAATAAGCATAACCTTACCGTCTGCATCGTAACCGAATTCGAACTTGATGTCATAAAGAACAAGTCCCTTTTCCTTGAGGTCGTCGGCAACAATCTTTGTAATCTTCTGGGTCATAGCCTTGATGTCGTCATACTGCTCAGCAGACATAACGCCGAGGTCGATAAGACCGTCTTTTGTTACAAGGGGATCGCCCTTTGCATCGTCCTTGAATGTTGTTTCAACATATGCGGGAAGGTCAGCACCTTCTTCAATGTAATCGCTGTAACGGCGGAAGAAGCTGCCGACTGCCTTGTGGCGGCAGATAACCTCAAGACCTTTGCCGAATACCTTTGCAGGAAGAACCTCCATAGTTGTGTTTGCGAGGTCAGCGTTAACATAGTGAGTCTTGATTCCTGCGGCATTGACCTTCTCAAAGAAATAAATGCTCATACGCAGGTTGACATCGCCAACGCCTTCAATTGTAAGACCGACTGAATTTTCGCCGGGATCGAATTTGCCGTCTTTGCCTGTGCAATCATCCTTGAATTTGAGAAGGTAGTTGCCGTTGTCGAGAGCGAATACATCCTTTGTTTTGCCTGTGTAAACGAGTTTGTTTGCCATGATTTTTTTCTCCTTCGTATATTAGAATTGGGAATTATTGATTGAGCTTATCCATAACGGTTGAGTCTTTTTCAAGAACTGCTTTTGCATCCGATGCACGCTTTGCATCGAGCTTTGCCGCAAGGTCTGAATCCTCAACGGCAATTATCTGAGCACATAATAAAGCGGCATTGGCTCCTCCGTTGATTGCAACAGTAGCTACAGGTATGCCTGTTGGCATCTGAACTGTTGAAAGAAGGGCATCAATGCCGTCAAGAGTTGTTGATTTGCAGGGAATTCCGATAACGGGCAGGGTAGTGTTGGCCGCAATTGCTCCTGCGAGGTGAGCCGCCATTCCTGCGGCTGCAATTATAGCACCGAATCCGTTTGCTCTGGCGTTGAGAGCGAAGTCTCTTGCCTGCTCCGGGGTACGGTGTGCAGAATAGATATGAACTTCATAGGGTATTCCGAGTGCAGAGAGAGTATCGGTAGCCTTCTTGATGATGGGAAGGTCGCTGTCGCTGCCCATAACGATACCTACTTTTTTCATAGTGTTATCCTCCTTATGGTAGAATGAAAAAACAAAAAAGGCGCACTTGACTCCGAAAGAAGTTAAGTGTGCCCAGACGGTCGGCTGAAAGGGGATTCTGCGGTATGTTTTCTGTTCCTCCGTGGTGCTCCACATTGACCGAATAATAATTAAAATCGGTGTTCCGTCAGTCACAAAAAACACTGTTCAATTGATATTTGAATTATATCATTTTGCCGCAGAGGTGTCAAGGCACGAAGTAAAATTACAATGGTAAAATATTACTCAATAACCCGTGCGTTTTTTGTTCAATTTGCCTTTGTTTCGCAATAGATGCATCTGTATATTTTTTTCTCTTTGTCTGTGAGCTTGAATATATGATGAATTTCCTGCTCAACAGAGGTTATACATCTCGGATTTTTGCATTTTATTACATCAGTCAGCTTTTCGGGAAGCCCGATAACGACCTTTCTGACAAGCTCTCCGTTCTTTATTACATTGACCGTAGCATCCGGGTCAACATAGCCTATAACATCAAGGTCAACGGAAATATCGGCATCAATCTTGATTATATCCTTTTTGCCCATTTTCTTGCTTGCAACATTCTTGATGATGGCAACGGAGCAGTCAAGCTCGCCCAGACCGAGAAGCTCATAGAGCTTCATTCCGCTTCCTGCCTTGATATGGTCAATAACAAAGCCGTTTGAAATGGAATCTATATTCATTTTGCCGCCTCCTCAAGAAGCATGAGAATGAGTGCCATTCTCATATATTTTCCGTTGAGCACCTGCTTGAAATAGCAGGCTCTCGGGTCATCGTCAATTGCAACGCTGATTTCGTTGACTCTCGGCAGGGGATGCATTATGCAGAGGTCTTTTTTCGCATTTTTAAGCTTGTTAGGTTCGAGAATATAGCTGTCCTTCAGACGGAGATAATCCTCCTCGTTGAAGAATCTCTCTCTCTGAACTCTTGTCATATAAAGAATATCAAGCTTCGGCATTGCTCCTTCAAGGTCAGTGGTCTGTTCAAATTGAATATCGTTCTTTTCAAGCACATCCTTCTTGACATAGCTCGGAAGCTTAAGCTCTTCGGGTGAGATAAGAACAAACTTTATTCCGCTGTATCTTGACATAGCGGAAATGAGCGAATGAACCGTTCTGCCGAATTTGAGGTCTCCGCAAAGACCGATTGTCAGATTGTTGAAGCCGCATTTTTCTCTGTAAATTGTAAGAAGGTCAGCAAGAGTCTGAGTGGGGTGATTATGTCCGCCGTCACCTGCGTTGATAACAGGGATTGATGCCGCCCTCGAAGCAACCAGAGGTGCACCCTCCTTTGGATGACGCATAGCAATAATATCGGCATAGCAGCTGATTGTTTTCGCTGTGTCCGAAACGCTTTCACCCTTTGCGGCAGATGAATTATTGGCGGCGGAAAAACCGATAACGCTTCCGCCAAGCTCAATCATAGCGGCCTCAAAGCTGAGCCTTGTTCTTGTTGAAGGCTCGAAAAAGAGAGTAGCGAGTTTTTTTCTTTTGCATTTTTCCGCATAGTCATCGGGATTTGCAATGATGTCATTTGCAGTTGCAATAAGCTTATCTATTTCTTCAACCGAAAGGTCAAGAATATCTATAAGACTTCTCATTTGTTTCCTCCGATCCAGCTTTCATCCGAGGGATTATTTCTGAATGCGATAAGTTTTTTAATGTCTTCGGGCTTGATGTAGCCTTCTTCTGCGGCGACTTCTGCGATAACATCAAAGCTTGTGAGAGAAATATTTTTAACATCAGCGGCGGCGAGTCTGTCAAGACCCTTCTGCATACCGTATGTGAAGATTGAAACAACGCCGAGAACATCCGCACCTGCTTCACGCAGAACATTTACAACCTCAATAACGCTTCCGCCTGTTGAAATGAGGTCTTCAACAACAACAACCTTCTGACCTGCCTCAAGTCTGCCCTCAATCTGATTCTGTCTGCCGTGGTCCTTTGCACCTGAGCGGACATAACCCATGGGCATATTGAGAATATGAGCAGTGATAGCGGCATGAGCAATGCCTGCGGTTGAAGTGCCCATAAGAACTTCTGCTTCGGGATAATTTTCCTTGATGAGCTTTGCAAGTCCGTTTTCAACATCCGTTCTGACCTCGGGAGCGGTGAGAGTAAGTCTGTTGTCGCAGTAAACAGGGCTTTTGATTCCGCTTGCCCATGTGAAGGGTTCTTCGGGACGGAAGAAAACTGCTTTTATTTTGAGTAAATCCTTTGCAATAAGTTTTTCCATTGTCTGCTCTCCTTAATATATTGAAATAATCATTATTAATCTATGAATTCAGCAACGCATCTGTTATATGCGGCAACGGGGTCTTCTGCGGCGGTAATCGGTCTGCCGACAACGATATAGTCAGAGCCGATGAGCTTTGCCTGTGCAGGAGTCATAACTCTCTTCTGGTCGCCGATGTCGCCGTCAGCGAATCGAACGCCGGGGGTAACCGTCAGGAATTCTTTTCCGCAGATTTCGTGAACCTTGCCTGCCTCAAGAGGTGAGCATACTACGCCGTCAAGACCTGCATTCTTTGCATTTGCGGCATAGTGCATAACAACCTTGTCAATCGGTTCCTTGATGAGAAGGTCATTTTCCATGCTTTCTTGGTCTGTTGATGTGAGTTGTGTAACCGCAATAAGAAGGGGACGGGTTCCGTCAGGTCTTGTGAGACCCTCAAGAGCGGCTTCCATCATTCTGATTGTGCCGCCTGCGTGAAGATTGCAGATGTCAACATCAAGAGAAGAAAGAACTGCCATAGATTTTTTTACCGTGTTGGGAATATCGTGAAGCTTGAGGTCAAGAAAAATCTTGTGACCTCTCTTTTTGATTTCTTTAACTATTGAAGGACCTTCCGCATAGAAAAGCTCCATGCCTATTTTAACGAAAGGCTTTCTGCCTGTAAATTTATCGAGAAAATCAAAAACTGCCTGTGCGTTTGAAAAATCGCACGCAACGATAACATCTCTGCCCATTATTTAACTCCTCCGATTATTTCTTTTAAATCCTTAATTCCGTACTGTTCCATAACAGCAGGAAGCTCTTCGATTATTGTTTTGCAGGCAAACGGGTCAACAAGATTTGCCGCTCCGACCTCAACTGCGGTTGCACCTGCAAGCATCATTTCAACAACATCTCTTGCACATGAAACGCCGCCCATTCCGATAACGGGAACATTGACCGCTTTTGCAACCTGATAAACCATTCTGACCGCAACGGGGAAGATTGCACTTCCCGAAAAGCCGCCCATTGTGTTTGCAATAACAGGCTTCCTTGTGCGAAGGTCAATTCTCATTCCGAGAAGAGTGTTTATAAGGCTGATTCCGTCTGCTCCTGCTTCTTCACAGGCTTTTGCTATTGAAACAATATCTGTAACATTCGGCGAAAGCTTGAGGATAACGGGTTTTGAGGTGACTGCTTTAACAGCCTTTGTGACCTCTGTCGCCGCTTCGGGCTGAGTGCCGAAGCTCATTCCGCCGCCGTGAACATTCGGACAGCTGACATTGACCTCAAGCCAACCGACCTGTTCGATTTTATCAAGTTTTTCGCAGGTGTAGGCATAATCCTCAACGGAAAAACCGCTGACATTTGCCATAACAGGCTTTGAAAAGCATTTTGAAAGCTTCGGAAGCTCTTCACCGATAACCTTTTCAACTCCGGGATTTTGCAGACCGACAGCGTTAATCATTCCTGCTGTGCATTCGGCAATTCTCGGAGTGGGATTTCCGAAACGGGGGTCTTTCGTTGTGCCCTTGAACGAGAATGTTCCGAGCATATTTATGTCATAAAGCTCTGCAAATTCATAGCCGTAGCCAAAGGTTCCGCTTGCGGGGATAACTGGATTATCGAGCGTTATTCCGCAAAGCTCAACGCTCATTTTTTCCATAGTATCTCCTCCTTTTCAAGAACGGGACCATCCTTGCATATTCTTTTATAACCCGTAACTGTTTTGCAGGAACAGCCCATGCAGGCTCCGAAGCCGCATCCCATTCTTTCCTCAAAGCTGAACTGACCGCTTGTTGAAGATGTTTTATAGATTGCCTTGAGCATCGGCTCGGGTCCGCAGGTGTAAAAATAAGTGTAGCCGTCTTTCATTGCATCGGTAACGAAGCCTTTTATTCCGTATGAGCCGTCTGCTGTTGCAACCGAAACCTCTGCTCCGAGAGCCTTGAATTCTTCCTCGCAGAAGATTTCATCCTTTGTGTTGAAGCCGAGGATAACGGAAACCTTTTTGCCCTGTGCAATAAGCTTTTTTGCGAGCATATAGAGAGGGGGAACACCCACTCCGCCGCCGATAAGCAGTGGAGCATCGCCCGACAGCGACATATCGTAGCCGTTGCCGAGACCTGTGAGAATATCGAGCTTTTCACCTGCATTCATTCTGCTCATTTTTTCAGTTCCCTGACCGACTATCTTATAAATGATGGTAACGCTTTCGGCATCTGCATCATAAACGGAAATCGGTCTGCGAAGAAACATTCCGTCAAGCTTTATATTGATGAACTGACCCGGAGCGGTAATTGCTGAAGCATCGCCGAGAAGCTTCATTTTCATTACCGCAGGGGTGAGATGTTCGTTTTCGGAAATAACAAATATTCCTTGTTTCATTTTAGCTCCTAAATCAAGAATCAATTGTTGAAATGGTGAGTGTTGTTTCTTCGAGAACATCAAGAAGAACTCTTACCGTGTCAAGTGAAGTGAAGATGGTAACATTGTTTTCGGTTGCACAGCGGCGGATTTCAATGCCGTCTTCATAGTGAACACCGGAAAGAATAGCTCTCGTGTTGATGACATAAGCAACATAGCCTGCACGGATTGAATCAAGAATTTCGGTGCAGTTGTCGCTGATTTTTCCTTTGACCTTGGTGCGGATTCCGTTTGCACGAAGGTAATTTGCCGTGCCGATGGTTGCTTCAATGTTGAAGCCCATATCGTAGAAACGCTTGATAAGGGGAAGAGCTTCTTCCTTGTCCTCGTCGGCGATTGTTGCGAATACCGTGCCGTAATTCTGGAGATTCATCCCCGAAGCAACAAGAGCCTTGAACATTGCTCTGTGGAGCTTGTTGTCATAGCCGATTGCTTCGCCTGTTGACTTCATTTCGGGAGAAAGGTAAGCGTCAAGTCCCTTGATCTTGTTGAATGAGAAAACGGGAACCTTTACATAGAAACGCTTCTTCTCCTCGGGATAAAGGCAGAATATGCCCTGCTCCTTGAGAGTTTTTCCGAGGATAACCTCCGTTGCAATGTCTGCAAGGCTGTAACCCGTTGACTTTGAAAGGAAGGGAACTGTTCTTGATGAACGGGGATTTACCTCGATGATGTAAACATCGTCATTTTTATCAACGATGAACTGAATGTTATAAAGACCCTTGATACCTATTCCGAGACCGAGCTTCTTTGCGTACTGGAGAATGATGCCTTTAACCTTATCTGAAATCGAGAATGTGGGATAAACGCTGATTGAGTCGCCTGAATGGATACCCGTTCTTTCAACAAGCTCCATTATGCCGGGAACGAAAACATCCTGACCATCGCAGATTGCATCAACCTCAACCTCTTTACCGCTGATATATTTATCAACAAGAACGGGCTTGTCGGCATCAATTTCAACTGCTGTTTTAAGGTAGTGGCGGAGCTGGTCTTCTCTTGCGACTATCTGCATTGCTCTGCCGCCGAGAACAAAGCTCGGACGAACGAGAACGGGATAACCTATTTCTTTGGCGGCCTTAACGCCGTCTTCAATGTTGGTGACAGCCTGTCCCTTGGGCTGTGGAATATTCAGCTCAAGAAGAATTTTTTCGAAGCTGTCTCTGTTTTCAGCCTTTTCAATTGCTTCGCAGTCCGTGCCGATAATCTTAACTCCTCTGTCCATAAGAGGCTGAGCAAGGTTGATTGCCGTCTGACCGCCGAGAGAAGCGATAACGCCTTCGGGCTGTTCGAAATCAACAATTGCCATAACATCCTCGGGAGTAAGAGGCTCGAAATAGAGCTTATCCGCAGTTGTGTAGTCTGTTGAAACGGTTTCGGGGTTGTTGTTTATGATGATTGCTTCATAGCCCTCACGCTTGATTGTCTGAACGGCGTGGACTGTTGAATAGTCGAATTCAACGCCCTGACCGATACGAATGGGACCTGCACCGAGAACGATAATCTTCTTTTTATCCGTGAGAATTGACTGATTATCGCCGGTGTATGAAGAATAAAGATATGCAATGTATTTGCCTGTGTGGAGAGTATCAACCATTCTGAAATTCGGGATTACGCCAAGCTCTTTTCTCTTGTTATAAATCTCGATTTCATTGCAGCTGCGAAGGAATGCAATATATTTATCTGAGAAGCCCATTATCTTTGCGGCTCTTAATTTCTGCTCCGTAAGCTCGCCGTCTGCAAGGTTATTTTCCATATCAACAATGCGTTTATATGCTTCAAGGAAAAGCTCTGTAACCATAGTTGCTTCATGAAGCTTTTCGATTGTTGCTCCTCTGCGGAGAAGCTCAAAGATTGCATAAACATTGTCATCCTTGAACTGGGCAATATAATTGTAAAGCTCTTCATCCGTGTAGCTGTTAAACTTTGCAAGGCGGAAGTGGCAGACACCTGTTTCAAGCGAACGGACCGACTTGAGAAGGCATTCCTCAAGTGATGAACCGATGCCCATAACCTCGCCTGTTGCCTTCATCTGAGTGCCGAGAGTGTTCGGAGCGGATGTGAACTTATCGAACGGGAATCTGGGGAACTTTGCAACGATATAATCGAGTGAAGGCTCAATTGCGGCTGTTCCTCCTGCAACGGGAATATCCTCAAGAGCCATGCCGAGAGCAATTTTCGCAGTTACTCTTGCGATGGGATAGCCGCTTGCCTTTGACGCAAGAGCGGACGAACGGGAAACTCTGGGATTGACTTCGATAAGGAAATATTCGCTTGAGTTGGGGTTGAGAGCAAACTGGACATTGCATCCGCCTTCGATTTTAAGCTCTCTGATGATTTTTATTGCACTGTCGTTGAGCATTTTGAGGTCGTGGTCATTGAGCGAAAGGATGGGAGCGACAACGATTGAGTCACCTGTGTGAACACCAACCGGGTCAATGTTTTCCATTCCGCAGATAGTGATAGCGTGGTCATTTGAGTCACGCATAACCTCGAATTCGATTTCCTTATAACCCTTAACGCTCTTCTCAATGAGAACCTGATGAACGGGCGAAAGCTTGAATGCGTTCATGCCGATTTCAACAAGCTCCTCCTCGTTGTCTGCAAATCCGCCGCCTGTGCCGCCGAGAGTGAATGCGGGGCGAAGAACAACAGGATAGCCGATTTTTTTTGCGGCATCCTTTGCTTCATCAATGCTGTATGTGATTTCAGAGGGAATAACGGGTTCGCCGATTGATTCGCACATTTCCTTGAAAAGCTCTCTGTCTTCGGCTCTTTCGATGCTTTCGCTTGAGGTTCCGAGAAGCTGAACGCCGCATTCCTTGAGAACGCCTTTCTTTTCAAGCTGCATTGCAAGGTTAAGACCCGTCTGACCGCCGATGCCGGGAACAATTGCATCGGGACGCTCATAGCGGAGAATTTTTGCGATATATTCAAGAGTAAGAGGCTCCATATATACCTTGTCTGCGATTGAGGTATCAGTCATGATAGTTGCAGGGTTTGAGTTGCAGAGGATAACCTCGTAGCCCTCTTCCTTGAGAGCAAGGCACGCCTGCGTTCCCGCATAGTCGAATTCAGCCGCCTGACCGATAACGATAGGACCTGAACCGATGATGAGTACCTTTTTGATGTCTGTTCTTTTTGCCATGTTTCTTTCCTCCATTTATTTTAACGAAAATTAATAAACCTTTTTATCCTTGCAGAAGGTTGCTTTGCAGACTCCGGAAAGTCTGTCACCTTCAAACGGAGTGGCTTTGCCCATTGAGATGAATTCATCGGGATTGACCGAGAATTCTTCATCGAGCTTCCAGACTGAAAATCCGTTTATATCAATGCCGAACCTTTTTGCAGGATTTATGCTCAAAAGCTCAACAAGTTTTTCAATTGAAATAATGTTTTTCTTAACGAGATGTGTATAAAGCAAGGGAAACGCAAGCTCAATGCCTGTTATTCCGAATGCACTTTTTTCAAGACCCTTTGATTTTTCCTCTGCCGAATGGGGGGCGTGGTCGGTGGCAATCATATCAATTGTTCCGTCTTGTATTCCCTCAATCAGAGCAAGTCTGTCTTCCGTTGAGCGGAGCGGGGGATTCATTTTGAATTTGCCTTCTTCACGAAGGTCGTTTTCATCAAGAATCAGATAATGCGGACCTGTTTCGCAGGTTATGTCAACGCCTCTTGCCTTCGCTTTTCTGATAAGGTCAACGCTCTGCTTGCAGGATATGTGGCAGACATGATAAGCACAACCTGTTTCTTCTGCAAGAGCAATATCTCTTTCGATCTGTTTCCATTCGCTTTCGCTGCAAATTCCACGGTGATTATGTTCTTTTGCGTATATTCCGTTGTGGATATATCCGCCGTTGAGAAGCGAATTGACTTCGCAATGAGCAACAATCATTTTGCCGAGCTTTTTTGCACGGAGCATTGCTTCTCTCATCATATCGTCACTCTGAACTCCTCTGCCGTCATCCGAAAAAGCAATAATATTTTCTGCCATTGCTTCCATATCCGAAAGCTCTTCGCCTTTTTCTCCGACTGTTATTGCTCCGTAAGGATAAACATTTATAACCGCATCAGATTTAATAATATCCAATTGTTTTTTTAGATTTTCCGAATTATCAGGAACGGGATTCAGATTAGGCATTGTGCAGACTGCACAGTAGCCTCCGTGTGCCGCCGCTCTTGAACCGGTTGCAATAGTCTCTTTATAAGAAAATCCCGGCTCTCGGAAATGCACATGCACATCACAGAAACCGGGAAAAACCGTATATTCAGATGAATTGAGGGCAGAAAGAGAAGAGTCAAGAGACAATACCTTCGTAACCGCAGTTTCAAGTGATGCAGTTTTTTCGGTGCAATAATATTTAACATTAAGATTTGCCATATTTCTGCACTCCTTTCAAAAAGAAAAAATCTCGCCGGTTATGGCAAGACTGCAACACAAAACCGGGCGTAATAACACCCGAAATCATATCAAATAATCTTGCCGACATCTCTGCATCGGTTTAAAGATTAACATTGCATATATTTTACCATTAGACTGCGGCTTTGTCAACACAGAAAAGCAGAAAGATTATCGGTAAAAATATGTGCAAAATAACATATTGTACTATATATTATTTTCAATAATATTGCTGTTCCGCTTATGATGCGGACTGTCTGCAACAAAAAACGAGCCGATAATATCGACTCGTTGAGGTAGCATATTAATAAAAGAGATTGTGGAAGAAGGTGACTATCTTCTGGAAGAAATTACCGCTTGCCTTGAATCTGATAACAAGAGTAACCGTTCCGTCAGCTTCGTTATATTCTTTTTTGACAATGCTTGCACCGGAAATTGAAATTTCTGTGTCTTTATCAGCACAGAAGCTGCCATTGCCGTCAACAATTATTGTTGCATCGTATTCGTTGCCTGCATAGAGCTTCTTCTTAAAATCTTTGTTGTTTTTATTTTCGAAAACCTTTTTCCATTCAACCTTTGCAGTGTCATTTTCGACGGTAAGAAGCTTCTTTATCTGCTCAAGGCTCATTCCGTGAGCGGCAGTTGCAAATTTAAAAGAAATTTTATCGAGAACAACGGCAACGCCTGAAGGATTTGAAGCGTCAGCCTTAACAGTGATGAATTCGGAATCTGCAATCTTTTTTTCTGAATCATAAGCATTGACCTGAATGTCAAATGACTGGACGCCTGTGAGATTTTGCTGAGCAATAAGGTCTGTGAAAGCCTTCTTGACAGTGCTTGCGGGAATCGTTACCCTTGCAGAGGTCGGAGCGTTAACCTTCAGCGAAAAAACACTGTTTTCGCCCGAAAAAACCTTGACATCATAAAATGCGGAACCGTTGAACTTATCGAATGTAACGGTATAATCCGATGCGATAACAACATTGGTAATATCAGCATAATCATATGCACCTGCACAGAATGGCATAATGAAGAGAAGCGACAACGCAGCCAAAACAACTGCAACAATTTTCTTTGTCATAAAACAATCCTCCGTAGAAATATTTTCATATGTTATTATAACATTATTTCCAAAATATGCAAGAGTTTTAAAAAAATAATTATTTGGTGGTTTTCTATTGAAAAAAATTTTTTTGTGTGTATAATATAATTTATGTGTAAATGCTCGGGATAGTATATTTTTCAGCGAGAGGAAATTCAAAATGCAAAAAGGCATGAACGAAAATAATGTGCTCGAAATTGATTTGTTAAGGCTCATAAAGGCACTTCTTGATAAGCTCTGGGCTATTGTTCTCTGTGCAATTATCGCAGGCGGAGCAGCCTTTGGGTTGACATACATTTTTATTGAGCCGACTTATCAGGCAAGCACTCAGCTTTATGTTAACAATAACGGCGTGTCAGTCGGAAACACGAGCTTCAACATTTCAACCTCGTCATTGAGTGCCGCTCAGGAGCTTGTAAATACATATATTGTCATTCTCAAAACAAGGTCAACTCTCAGCGAGATTATTGAAGAATCAAAGGTTGAGGGTATAACCGTCAACCAGCTTAAAAATATGATTACGGCTTCGCCCGTCAATTCAACAGAAATTTTTGAAATTGTTGTTGAATCCAATAATCCCAAGCTTTCGGAAACTCTTGCTAATTCAATTGCAAAGGTTCTTCCGAAGCGAATTGCGGAAATAGTTGACGGAAGCTCCGTCAGAATAGTTGATTATGCAATTGCTCCCAAGGTTCGCTCCGGTCCGAGCTATTCAAAATTCACCATTCTCGGAATGGTTATCGGAGCATTGCTCTGCATAGTTATTATCGTTGTCAGGGAAATTTTCGATTCTTATATCAGAGAAGAATCTTATCTCACATCTGCTTATTCCGTTCCGGTTCTTGCCGCAATTCCCGATGTGAATGATTCAAAGTCGAAATCAGGTTATTATTACAGCTCGTATTCCGCAAACGAAAAATGAAAGGAGAAAGCATGAGTTTATTCAATTCAAAAAAATCATTCTCCGCAAAGTCAAGCGAAAATGAGCTTTTTCCTGTTTGCGGTAACTTGAATTTTGCAACCTCAGAGGCGTATAAAAGGCTTAGAACCAATATTCTTTTTTCTTTTGCCGATATTGACGGCTGTAAAACAGTTGGTATCACAAGCTCAATCAGAGGCGAAGGAAAGAGTGTTACGGCAATCAATCTGAGCTATTCTATGGCACAGACCGGCAAGAAGGTTCTTCTTGTTGATGCTGACCTTCGTCTTTCTTCCGTTTGCACAAAGCTTAAATTCAAATCAGAACCCGGTCTTTCGGATTTACTTGTCGGAAAAGAAGAATTCGGTTCTGTTATTCAGAAATTTGTTTCGCCTGATAATTCATTCGGTTTTGATGTTATTTCGGCAGGCAATACTGCCCCTAATCCCGCAGAGCTTCTCGGCTCCGAAAAAATGTCACAGCTTCTTGCGGAGCTGAAAAAAAAGTATGATTTTATCTTCATAGACCTTCCGCCCGTATGTGCGGTTGCAGATGCTTTGATTATTTCAAAGGTTGCCGACGGAATGGTTGTGGTTGTCAGGCAGGATTATTGCCGTTCCGAATTTCTCAAGGAAACAATGGAACAGCTTTCTTTTGCCGAAGCGAAGATTCTCGGATTTGTCTATAACGGTGCAACCGGTGAATCCTCGGGCTACACGAAATACGGCAAATACGGAAAGCATTATAATAAATATTATACCAATTATTATCGCAGTGGAGAGAAAAGCTCAAAAGAAAACAAGTGATTCACATGATTGATTTTCATTCTCACATATTGCATCAGATTGATGACGGGAGCAGAAGCATAGAGCAGTCTGTTCAGATGCTGAAGCTGACAGCGGAAAGCGATGTTGATAAAATCATTGCAACTCCGCATTTTTATGCCACCCGTCAGGACCCTGAAGCTTTTATTACAAAAAGGAAAGAAAGATATTCCGAATTGCTTGATGCAGTCAGAGATTCGGATGGCTTGCCGGAAATCGGTCTCGGAGCCGAGGTTGCGTATTTTGAGGGGATTTCCGATTGCGATTATCTTTCGGAATTCAAAATTCAGAATACAAATCTTATTCTCCTTGAGATGCCCATGAATGAATGGAACGAAAGAATTATCCGTGAGGTTTCGTCAATATATGAAAAGCATCAGATTGTTCCGGTCATCGCTCATATTGACAGATATATGAAGATAATGCGTAGAAAGAATATTGTTGAATGCTTTGACGGTTGTCCCGTTTTCATTCAGGCAAACGCTTCTTTTTTTGCGGATTTTTTCAGCAGAAGAACAGCTTTAAAAATGCTGTCAGACGGCAGAATTCATCTGCTCGGTTCCGATTGCCATAATACCGATTCAAGGCGGCCGAACCTCGGTGCGGCACTTGAAATTATCCGAAGAAGGCTCGGAACCACTGCAACAGACAGAATTGAAGAATTTTCATCACTTGCCGACAGCGGCGGAAGCAGGATAACGGAGGTGCATTTCCGATGAGCAAAAAGAAAATCGGATATTCCGTTTCGGCAGTGCTTCTTGCGGTTTCCCTTGCCCTTCTCGGAATTTTTATAAAAATGAAGATTCAGGAGAAGAAAGAAAAAGGAAATTCGTCAGAAGATATTATTGCCGAATATAATGAGGTTCGTAATAAATATCCGGACACTTCGGCGTGGCTTGATATTCCAGGAACGGACATCAGTTATCCCGTTATGTTTTCCGGGGAAAATGATGAGTTTTATATCAATCACGATTTTCGCGGCAAACACAGCAAATATGGTTCTCTCTTCATTGACAGTATGAACAAAAAGGATTTTTCCGATAATGTTTCGGTTATTTACGGACATTATTCTTCTTCGGGATTGATGTTCGGAAATCTGCGTAAAATATATTCAAATCATAATTCGTTCGCTGAAAACAATGAATTTGTTCTTTATCTTCCGGAAAAAGTGATAAAATATAAGGTCTTTGCCGCATTACCTGTTGACGACTCGCATATTTTGTATTATAATGACTTAAACACGGAAAATGGTTTCAATAATTATTTCGATGAGATTTTGAATTCCCGTTCTCTTGAAGCAATTATTGATGCTGAAAATAAACCCGTATTCGGCAGAAAGGTTTTGATTTTGTCAACCTGTCTGAGTGCGGAATCCGACAGCAGATATATCGTAATAGCATCTGAAATTTAAAAATAATTATTGGAGTTGATTCTGATGAAAAAAACACTTTCTATTTTTCTCGCCGCCGTTCTTATGCTCAGCTTCTGCATTTTTGCATTTGCCGCAAATGATAATTTTACTCCCAGTGCAACCGGAAAACTTGCCCCCGAAATTATATCGGCAAAGGTTATCGGCGAAGGCGATATTCCCGATTCAAACATCATTGTTACCGCATATAAAGACGGCAAAACCGCAGAGATGAATGTTGCCTATGATGAAATTATGAGAGCTGAAGACCTTTCGGAGCTTAATTCGGCTGTTCCCAAGGATTATGTTGTCCGTGATTTCTTTGACCTTACCCTTACCGGCACATATGCTGACATTTTTGCCCGTGGAAAGAAGCTTGAGGTTGTTTTCAAGCTCAACGCACAGAATGCAATCGTTCTTACCCGTTGCAGCGATGCAACAGGCTGGAAGCAGGTTGAAAGCGTTACGGAAAACGGTGACGGAACAATAACGGTTGTTTTTGCAAGTCTTTGCCCTGTTGCGGTTCTTGTTCCTGCAAAGCAATCACATCCTACAGGAGTTTTCAACACAACCGTTCTTGCGGCGTTTGCAGGCGTGTTTGCGGTTGCGGCAGCCGGTGTATTCTTTATCACAAAGAAGAAGGCTTCAGCAAAATAATAATTAATGTATAAGGTGAAAGCGCTATGAAGAGTATTAAAGGACAGACCTTAAAACTCGTCGCAGCGCTTTTTGTTGTTATTGCAGTAATTCTTGTTGCATTTTTCGGAGTTAAAATTTTTGAAAACAGCGTTATCCGTAAGCAGGATGATGCTTTGGCAATAAGCGAAGAAAATGACGGGAACTATATTGTCTATAACGGCAAAAAGTATGCGAAAAAAGAAGGCATAACAACGATTCTGCTCATCGGTCTTGACGAAAACGGAGAGATGAAGGAAAGCGAATCATATAATAACAGCAGTCAGAGTGACTTTCTGACGCTTCTTGTTATTGATGATACAATAAGAAAATGCAACATAATCCAACTTAACCGTGATACGATGACTGATATTTCGGTTCTCGGAGTTGCGGGTCAGAAAATCGGCAAAACCAAGGCTCAGCTCGCTCTTGCACATACCTATGGAAACGGACTTCATGACAGCTGTCGAAACACGGTTTCGGCTGTTAAGAACCTGATTTTTGATATGGAAATTGACCACTATATCTGCGTTAATATGGATGCGGTTGAGGCTTTGAATGACCTCGTCGGAGGAGTTCCGGTTGAGGTGCTTGACGATTTCGGCTCAACGGATTCAACGCTTATCAAGGGTCAGACCGTTACCCTTAAGGGAGAACACGCTCTCAACTATGTCAGAGGAAGAATCAATGTCGGCAACCAGACAAACATTTCCCGAATGGCTCGCCAGAAGCAGTACATGGCTTCCTTTGCTTCAAGGCTCAAGGAAGCGTATAAGAAGGACGGCAATTTCGTTCTGCGTATGTATAATGCGATTGTGAAATATATGGTTTCGGATTGCTCGGTCAATGATTTTTCATCTGCCTCCAAACAGCTTTCGGAATATATTATAGGCGATATTATCATTCCGGAGGGCGAATCGGTCAAGGGCGAAGAATTTATGGAATTCTATGTTGATGATGATGCTCTCAAATCAACAATAATCAGCCTATATTTTAACGAAATTGAACAGTAATTATGCTGTTTTGTTATTTACTTTTCCATTTGTTTATGTTATCCTTTTTATGCTATTTTCAAACGGGAAACGGAGGAAAATCAAATGAAGAAATTCAGAAAAATTCTTGCGGTCATTCTTTGCTTTGCGATTATCGGCTCTGCATCTGCTGTCGGCATGACTGCATATGCAAATGAAGAAGAAAAATCAGCCGAAGAGCTTATTGCACAGGGCGAAAGAAAAACAAAGCTTATGCAATGGCTTCTCAATGATGCCGTTTTGGGTACAATTGCGAAGCTTATTCCGAATATGAAATTTGTCGGCAAGGATTCGGCAGAATTTGACACGGAAAACTTTTATGAGGGCAATGAATGGAAAAATCCCGATACGGAGAATTTTACATGGAAGCTCGGTTACGGCTCGGAATCAATCATTCCCGATGATTTCGGAGTCGGCATGAAATATGCAAGAGGTAGCTACGCTCCGTGGGGATATTCAACCGATTTTTATACCGATGATGAAGGCAACAAGGAAACAATGAAGGTCCGCACGATTCTTCTTGACGACGGCACGGGCAGAGGTCTTATCGCAATATGTTCAATAGATTGCATCGGCATTTCGAATGTTGATGTCAAGAAAATCAGAGAAGGCATTGCTCAATTTGCAAAGGAAAAAAATATTGTTTCCGTTGATATTTCAGCTATTCATTCGCATATGGCGATAGATTCGCAGGGTGTATGGGGTTCGCCTCTTAAGACGATTTTTCATAATTATCTCTCACTCACCGGTATTGTTCAGCCGAAGAGCGGAGTTAATGAAGATTATCTCAATACCCTTATTGAAAGAACCGCTTCCTCGATTAAAAAGGCATATAATGATATGAAGCCCGGTAAGCTTTCATATACAGATATTGAGCTTGATAATTTCTTCGGCACAAGAACCGTTTCAAAGGAGCTTGACGGAAATATGCACAAGCTTGCTTTCGTTCCCGATGACGGAACAGCAGGAACTCTTCTTGCATCCTTCGGTGCTCACCCCGAATCAACAAGCTACGGTGCAGAATTTGACACAAGGCTTTCATCCGATTTTGTTTATTATATGGAAAAGCTCGTCAACGCCTCCGGAAATAATTTCATTTATGTTCAGGGCAATGTAGGCACCAATTCCTGCAACAGAGGTCAGTCGGAGGACGGACTTTCGTTCAACGATAATCACGAAATTGTTATAAGATACGGCTATGAGCTTGCTTATATTCTTCTCGGTGCAGAGATGAATACCGAAGAAAGACTCGCTCTCAACAATAAACTCGGCGATAAGCTCGGCGTTAATGAATATGCAAACAATGAAAAGTATACAATCTGGTATGAAGGTCTTCCGACCTTTGAAGCAAAGCCGCTTGAAGCGGTTATGAATATCCGACATAAGCAGGTCAAGCTGGAAATAGATAATTCAACCGCTCTTGTGCTTCTCAAGCTCGGTCTTGCATCCAACAGCATCGCTTATAATAAGAGTGAACGCAAATACTACACAACAACTGAAATCGGCTATCTTCAGCTCGGCAAATCCTTCAAAGCATTCTTCTCGCCCGGTGAGCTTTACAGTGAGCTTTATGTCGGCGGTTACGGTCTGAGACTTTCGAGCTATAAATCGCTTCGTGAATCCTACGGCAACGATGTTATTCTCTTTGACCTTATGAATGATGCCGCCGGCTATGTGTGCCCCGATGAAACATACGCAATACTCGGATATAAATATAACCCGTCAAATAATACTCTTGAAACAGATTCATGGTGTCTCGCAGTTTCAATCGGTTCAAAAGCCGCTTCAACATTGATGAAGGCATATGAAGAACTGATGAAGCAACCTTCCTGATACAATTATTTGCCCTCTGCAGTATCCGAGCCGCAGAGGGCATTGCAATTTCTGAATTATGTCGAATGGGAATTCCTCGACAGATTCATTCCGGAGATGATAAAATTGAAAAATAAAGCACAAGAACTATGGTCATTCTTTTCGACCTATGAGAAAATATGGTTTTTCAGCATTGTAATCCTTGCAGGAATATTTGCAGTTATTTTTCCCGAAGAGGATGTAAACGGCGTAAAGGGAAGTATAATAATGTTCCTCTATCTTGCCGATACTTTTCTGAATATCCTTTGCGAACTGCTTATTTCAAAGCAAAGCAAATGGAATTTCATCGTTTCACTTTTTGTTGAAATAACAGAAATTGCAATTTGCGTTGTGCTGTCCTACAGATTTGCAACTATGGCTTCAACCCTGTTTTTCTGGATTCCGATTGATATAATAAGCTTTTTGAATTGGAATAAGCATCCGGATAGGCAGAAGGGAGAACTGACCGAGGTCAGAAAATTATCGGGTCTTGCCGAATTTCTTGTTATTTTGGGGATAATTGTGTGGACAGTCGGAGTTGGATATTTTCTCACAACTCTCGATTTCGGAACTGACCTTTTCGGCGGAAACAGAACGCTTGAGGTTGTGGTCTGCTATCTTGATGCCTGTGCATCGGCAGTCGGCGTTGCAAACGGAGTTTTCATCCTTCTTCGATGCAGAGAGCAATGGATAGCATGGTGTCTCAACACTTTTCTTGAAACGGCAATCAACATTATTTCGGGTCAGTATATCCTTCTTGTTCTCAAAGCAGGCTACCTGACAAACACAATATATGGATTCATAAAGTGGACTGAATATATCAAACAGAATAAAAAAAAGAATGAAAGAACATGAACCCTGTCACATACATGCTTTATATGGAGAGTATATTGGAATATTTGATTTGAATACATTGAAAATGACAGACGGAGACCTTCCGATAAAAGCACAGGCATTGGTTGTTGAGTGGCTTGAATTCAATCAGCAGGCTCTTCTGAGAATGTGGGAAACGCAGGCAATCGGGAAGCTTCCTCCGCTTGAATAAGAGAGGGTGTTAGTGTGATTCCGAGAATTAAAGAACTTAAACCCATGGAGAATTATTGCCTTTCGGTTTTATTTGATGATGGCAAGAAAGTAATCTATGATGTCAAAACAGATATTGAAAAAATTGAGTCTTACGGTATATTGATGACTGTGCCGGGTCTTTTTTCTGCTGTTCAGCTTGATGAAAGCAGAACCTGTATTTTTTGGAATGATAAAATAGATCTTCCGAGTGATGCAGTTTATGAATACGGTACTCCTGTATAAATCCGATTTACAACTCCTGCTGAGATTTTTCTTTTGCGGGAGCTTTTCTTTTCTTCTGCGAACCCTTTTTGAAATATATTTTCGCTCTTCACAGAAAGTTGGGGCTGAAACATAGGAGTAGGTTTGTCATTACGAACCAGTCCGCAGACTGGTGTGGGCGAACCGCCGAAGTGCCGCCGGTGGCGGATGAAGCGAGGCGGTGAGGTGAAGAAATAAGGAGCAGTGCGACTATATTTCTGAGGGGAATCCGTAACACTCTTCAAGAAGGAACGGATTGCTACGCTTCGCTCGCAATGACAGAACCTTCTCTGTTTTCATTATTAATTCCGGTGTTATTGCCATCCACAACTTTCCGTGAAGAACCTTTATTAGAGTTCTTAGAACTTCATAGCCTTAAATTTAACAGCCGATAAGCGAAAAAATCGTTTATCGGCTGTCTGGATATTATTTTTTCTTCATTGCAACAAGCTGACGGTAGCTGATGAGCTTTATGTTATGGTCTTCAAAATATTTATGAGTAACGGGGTCCTTCATGAGAAGATATTCCCAGTAGCGGCGTTTCCATGTGCCGGTGATAGCTTTGATTTCATCTGTTTCAAGAGCAGGATGAATGAAGGTTTCGGTTATACCCTCGGGGATTTCACCGTGGAAGCGGAGAAATTCATCTCTGAATTCTTCGTAGGTCTGCTTATCCTTAAGACTCTTGACCTGGTCGGTGAGAATAAGATAATCGGGAGTATAGACCTTATAGAGCTTGCTTAAAACGCCGGAGAAACGGCAGAAGAATTTATAAAGACCGAGAGGCACTCCGTCTGGGCAGAAGCTGTCCTTCGGAGTTGTGCACATACGGAAGGGATAACCCTTTTCCTTGCAGACCTTGAAAACCTTCGGGAGCATGAGATATTTGCCGTTCATGCCGTAAAGCGAACCCATGTGGTTATCAACCTGAACCGGCTTCATGCCGAGCTTTTCAGCCTTTTCAATCTGTGCCTTAACCTCGGCAATAGCTTCATCGTAGTCGCAATGAGCTTCGAAATCCTCGTTTTCGGGCCACATTCTGCCTTCTTCGTTTCTGATCGTTTTGCCGTCTGTAAGAGGTCCCCAGGGCTGACGGGCTTCCCACTCGTTGGTGAGGGTAAGATGAACACCGATTGCATACTGCGGATTTTCAACCGAAAACTTAACTGCATCCTCTGCAAATTTGCAGGGCATCATGATTGTTGATGAATAAAGGCAGCCTTCACGGAAAAGCTCCGTAATCGCATCGTTGGCGGCTTTGCACATTCCGAAATCATCGGCGTTGATAATAAGGTATCTTTCTTTCATTGGTAAGACCTCTCCTCTTTGAGTAATATGCTTCTATCATAACATTAATTTTAAAATAATGCAACAATTTACATTTATTTTATACAAATTAAGAATAATTTAAGCGAAAGAGCAGCCTATGACGGACTGCTCTTTTTTCATCAGTTATCAGAAGAATCTTCTTCGCTATTTTCTTCAACCGTTTTTTCTGAAGCTTCTGTTTCGTCCGAGTTTTCTTCACTGCTTTCTGCTGATTCTTCAACAATTATTTCTGCTGATTCTTCAACGGTTATTTCCGTTGATCCTTCAACAATTATTTCTGCTGATTCTTCATCAGATTCAAATTCCGCAAAAAGCTCGTTGAGAATTTCCGTCGGCATTTCAACAACATTTGTTGTTTCATCTTCTGATTCCGCTTCAACATCCGCATTCTCCGTGTTTTCTTCGGGAAGTTGATTTTCTTCGCCGTTTTCAGCTTCGGAGGCTTCTTCGATTTCAGAATTGACATTTTCATTTTCGGAATTTTCAAAGATTATTTCGGTTTCTTCAATTCTGTTCTTCTTTGCTTTCTTTTTCTTTCTGATTGAAATGAATATGCCGATAATTATGAGAAGAAGAGCGGTTCCGCCGGAAACGGCAATGCCGATTGAAAGACCTCTCTGATGATATTTAAGTTCAATGGTGTGCTCGCCCTTGGAAATGTTGAATGCAAGGTAAGCATCCGCAAGAGCAACATAATCATCCTCTTTGATTTCTTTTCCGTCAATATAGACCTTCCAACCCTTATCATAAGGAATTGAGGTGTAGAATAATCCGCTCTGCTCGGCATTGACCGTGCCCTTAATATCGGTTGCAGTTGCAGATGTGACATTGAGTGCGTTTCTGCTGAGAATGTCATATGCCTCGTCAAGAGCTTCGTCATTGATGTAGCAGGGATAGAAATCAATATATCCGTATTCAGATTCTTCAATCGAAATGAAAACAGTAACTTCCTCATCAGGCTTGACAACTCCGAGGTCATAAACATAGGGTTCATCCGTATCCTGCGTTATGCTCTTTTCACCTTTTGTGATGCTGATTTCATCAAAGCTGTCGGAATTGACATAAAGGTAACAATGTCTTTCTTCGGGAACGGTAAGGATGAATGTCAACTCGCCTGTTCCTTCGCCTTCCTTTGAAAAATAAAGGTCGCCGGATTCAAAGCCCGAGGTGATTTCATTCATGTTGTAATATCTGATATTGTCGAATGTCATGAGTCCGAAAACATCCGAAACACCCGTCGCATATTCAACCCAGTCGCTCTGAACGGTGAACGGATTGTTGAAATCGGTAAACCATTCTCTCAAGCCGCTGTTTGTTGCCATACCAATCGGAAGACAATATTTGTTTTCGTAAGCCGTGAACTTTCCCGAGCTTCCGATTTCGGTGTAATAATCGTCTGCAATGCTGACATCCTCATCATTGTTGACAATATATCTGAGCGAATGCATCATGTTGTAAACAGGTGTCTGGAGATGATAGGTGTAGCTGTTGATATAGTTGCCGCTGAGACCGAGGTCACTCTGAATATTCGACATCTTTTCATAAGCCATCGAGGAGAAGGTTGAGATGCCGTTATAGCCGAACCATGCAGGATCCATCCTTGCTCTGTTATAGGTCAACTCCATGCGGTAATTCTGATTACCCTCTTTTTTATCCAGAAGCGATTTGACATTTCTGAAATCGGCATAATCGCCGACAAAGTTTGATTTCGGCTGTTCCATGCTGTATCTGTCTGTGTTTGCACAGGCAATTTCGCCAACCACACAGCAGAGCAGAAGAACCGCAACGGCGGATTCTCTGTATTTGCTATCCTTGGAAATATAGAAAATAATGCAGTAAACAATTGTGAAAATGATGCTGATGAAAATGGATATATCTCCAACATTCTTTGAAGTTATTTTCTGAATAATAATTATTGCTCCGATAAGTGCAACGCCTGCGGCAAGAATCTGTCTGCCCGTAAATTCCCTGAGCCTTGTGAACGCCTTATATGCAAGGGTCAGAAGGAAGAAGCAATACATGAACGAAAAACGGTAAGGCAGGTCGTTGGGGTAATGGAAGCCGTGCCAGATATAGTTGAGAATATTGATGTTGAAGCTGAAGTAGAATATTCCGAGAAGAGAAACATTGACAACCTTTTCCTTGAGCGGAATGCTTCTTGTGAAAAGATAGAGCGGAACAAGAATCAGAGTTGCAATTCCGCAGTAAACATTCGGAAGAACATCATCGCCACTGCTTCTGATGGTCGGAGTTACGCTTGCAAGATGATTTGCAAGGAAATCAAAAATATCATAATACGAGGTGTATTGGTCAAGTGACGGCATTGTGCCTGAGGTTGCCGAACAGCTTTTCAGAATAAAATATGTCGGCACAAGTGCAAAGGCAACAAGCCCTGCGGCGGCAATGCTTGAAAATGCAAATCTTAATCCACTGCGAAGAAGAATGCTTCCCTTAACCTTCTGCCTGAATGAATATTTCTTTTTGCCGTCTTCGGAAAGTGAATACGGTGTGTCATCATAAACGGATGAAAAATCATTCTGACTGAGAAAATAAATGACATAATAAATGACCGAGAATATACAGGTCATATATCCCATGTAGTAGTTTGAAACAAGGGTGAGAGCAAGAAATGCGATATAACATTTTGAACTGCGTTTGTTAATGATATTCTCAATTCCGAGAATAACGAGAGGGAAATACACCATTGTGTCAATCCACATGACATTCCAGTAATATGCAACAAAATAGCCGCACATTGCATAGAGAACGCCGAATGCCGCAGTTGTGAGGTCGTTTCTGCCCTGTGATTTTTTGAGATAATAGGCGAAAGAGCCTGCGGAAAATGCGGCTTTTACGAGAATCATACCGGCAATTGCTTCGGGCATATTCTGATGACCGAGAATGAGAATGATTATTGCAGACGGGCTTGAAAGATAATTGAAGAAATTGCCGAGGAACGGACCGCCAAGACCCGTTCTCCATGAATAGATTAAGCTTTCAAGATTGGTTACTCTGTCGTAGAATTCGGCAAACAGAGGACCGTACTGATGATACATATCCATTCGGAGAATAGTTTTTCCGCCGAACGGGAAAAGGTCATAACAATAATAAACCAGCATCATCAGACCTACTGTGCAGAGAATTGCCGCCCAGCACGCTTTATTATCAGCAAATATTTTCTTGAAGACCGAGGGCTTTTTGCCAAGGTCCGAGTCGAGTCTTGCCATATCTTACCTCCGAGAAAGTTTCGAATTTATATTAATATAACATATTATAATCCGCATTTCAAGTGAACAATCTGTAAAAGAATTTATTTCTTGTGTTCTAAATCGGGACAGGCGACCATATGATTCAGTAAAGCAGGTGATAAATACGGACAACATTAAACGGATTGAAACGGCGTTTTCAAGGCTGACCGAAGGACTTCATTCGGCAATCGGTCTTTGCCCTGAGAAATACAGCATAAGAGAAATGAGATTCAGAAGCGGCAGACCGGCGGTTATTGTGACGGATAAGGGAACATTCTTTATTTCGCCATGCGGACGGTTGACTACCATTCCTTCGTCTGCGGTTATCAGAACGAACAAGGATGAAATAAAGGAATTGTTTCTGCGTATCTGCGGTTATTCGGTCCATTCGTTCACGGAATCAATCAACCGTGGATATATAACGATAAACGGCGGTCACAGAATAGGCGTTGCCGGAACGGCGGTGACCGAGAACGGAAAAATCATTGCCGTAAGAGATATTGAATGTATCAATTTCAGAATTGCCCGTGAAATAAAAGGGGCGGCAAATGTCATCTTCAACGAGTGCTTTTCGGACGGAATAAAGTCCGTTATCATTGCAGGACCTCCGGCAGGTGGAAAAACTACTGTTCTGCGTGACCTTGCAAGGCAGCTTTCCGGTGACGAACGAGGACTGCTGAAAAAGGTTTTCATCTGCGATGAAAGGGGAGAAATTGCCGCTTCCTTCGGCTCGGAATCGCAGAACGATATAGGAATTAATTGCGATGTTGCGACCGGTTATCCGAAGGGTGAGGGCATTATGACGGGGTTGAGAGCCTTTTCGCCCGATATTATAATCTGCGATGAGGTTTCAACCGATGATGAAATTTCGGCAATTGAATGCGGAGTCAATTCTGGAGTTGAATTTATATTGAGTGTCCATGCAAGAAGCGAAGAGGAGCTGAAATCAAAACCTCTTCTCAAAAGACTTTTGGCAACGGGAGCGTTCGGCAGAATTATTCTTCTTTCCGCAGATAATATCTGCTCAATTGAAAAAATCATCAAGGCAGGTGATATTTCTGATTAAGCTTGTTTCGGCGGTTCTTTTGATTTCGGGATGTGCACTTGCAGGTAAGCTGATTGCCGATAATCAAAAGAACAGATGCGAATATCAAAGAAGTATAATATCCTTTCTTTCTGCGGCTGAAAACAGAATAAAAAGTACAAAAATCCCGTTTTCAGAGCTTATTGATGAAATGTCACAATATGAAGAATATCCCGTATTTCTCAAAAAATGCAATTCGTTGCTCAGGGGTGGGGAAACATTGCGGAATGCATGGAAAATCTCAGTTGAAGCTGATGAAAACATAAGGAAAACAGATTCGGAAAAGCTCCTTTCGGCAATGGGAAATCAGCTCGGAGCAACCGATGCCGAGGGTCAGCTTTTGTGCATAGGCTGTTGCAGAAGAGAAATCGAAAGGAAGCTTGTTGATGAAGAAGAAAAAAGCAGAAAATATTCCGGAATTTTTCCGGCACTCGGAGTGCTTGCAGGTGTTTGGGTGATAATACTTTATATTTAAGGTGCTGAAATGGAAATTTCAATAGTAATAAAAATAGCAATGGTCGGAATAATCGTTGCAATTCTGAATTCAATTCTTGTTCGCTCGGGCAGAGATGATTATGCTCTGATAACAATTCTTGCAGGCATAGCGGCAGTGCTGATGATGCTTATTCCTCAGTTTTCAGAGCTTCTTGATGCACTTAAAAACATAGCGGATTTCTGATATGGATATTGCAAAAATCATGATTGCCGGCGTTATTGCCGCCGCAGTCTATTCTCTGATAAAACAGCTTCGGCCGGAGCTTGCTCCGCTTGTGACATTCGCTTCGATTGCGGTTATTGGAATTTGCATTTCATCAAGGCTATATGAAATAACGGAAACGGCAGGAAATATGACCGTTGCCGCAGGAATTCAGGGCGGAAATGTTGCCATTCTGATTAAATGTGCCGCAATCTGCATAATAACAAGGCTCGGAGCCGACATATGCAACGATAATTCCTGCACGGCAATCGGCGATATGATTGAGCTTTCGGGAAAAATCGGAGCGGTTGTTGTTGCGATGCCGATGATTACTTCGGCGGCAGATTTTGCGTTGGGATTGATAGGATGAAAATTATTACGGTTATTATTCTTCTATTCGTTTTCTCCGTGCCGGCGAAAGCGACAAATATTGATGAATATAAAAGTGACATTATTAAATCGTCGGGAGCGGATAAGCTTCATGATTTTCTTGATGATGAATCAAAGGATTTCATGAAAAAAATCGGTATGGATGAAATTGATGCTCAATCAATTCTCGAATTATCGCCGTCAACCGTTTTTTCTTCCGTCATGGGAGTTTTTAAAGAAAAATGGAAAGAACCGATGAAGGCTCTTGCTTCCGCAGTCGGAACGGCAATAGTAATCAGCATCTGCGTTTCGCTTGTTCCCGAGGATGAAAAAAACAGGTCGGTAGTCTCACTTGTCGGTTCATGCTTTGCAGTGCTGACATTGTTCAAGGCTGTTTATGAAGTGGTCAGGGCGTGTGCATCCTGCGTTAAGCTTTGCGTAGGCTTTGAAAAGCTTCTGATACCCGTTCTGACGGCTCTTCTGACGGCATCCGGCAAGCCTGCATCTGCAATTTCATATAACGGAACATCTTTTCTTATCGCAGAATCTGTTTCAATGATAGCGGAAAGCGTAATATTGCCGTTATCGTGCGTTGTGGGTGCTCTCTATCTCTGCACGGGAATGCTTCCGGAAATCAGGCTGAATTCAGTTGCGGATGTTCTACGGAAGGCATCAACATACATTTTTTCGGTTTCAGCCACTTTGTTTTCGGGCACTCTTGCGATAAAGAGCGTTGTTGCTTCATCTTCGGATTCGGTTGCCGGAAAGGCGGTGAAGCTTGTAACCTCAACATTTGTTCCGGTTGTCGGAGGTGCTCTCGGAGAAGCCTTTTCATCCTTTACGGGCAGTATATCTCTTGTTCGTAATACTGTCGGAATTTTCGGAATTGCCGCTCTCGGAGCAATCTGTATTCCGGTTCTTGTGCAAACTCTTCTTTGGATTTTTTCGATGAGAATAGCATCTTCAATCAGCGATATGCTCGGCTGTCAATGCTGCGTTTCGGTCTATAACGGAATTGCATATGTTTGCTCTATGATGAATGTTATGCTGATTTTCTGCATTACCGTGCTGATTATTTCATCTGCAACGGTTATCGTTACCGGAGGATAAATGGAAACAGTAAAGGCATCTGTTATCTGCATTTTTTCGGCAGGTCTTCTCGGTTCGCTTGCAATGATTCTTATTCCGGGAAGAAAGAATAATACGGTTATGAAATCAATAATCAGCATCTTTATAATCGTGAGTATGCTTGAGCCGATTAAGAATGTTTTCGGAAAGCTTTCCGATTTGCCGGAGCTTGGTCAAAGTGTTATGACCCTTTCGGAAGAAGGTGTAAAGGCAGCTTCCGAATATGTGAAAGAGGAATTATCGGAAATGATTTCAATGCAGGCGGATGAAAGTAATATTGAAATCATTTCCGTTTCGGCAGACATATCCGAAGAGAATAACTGCATAATAATTCATAAAATTACGGTTCTTACAAGCGAGAAAAATCCGCAGAAAATCAGAGAATTTGAGCAGACCGTCAGCGTAATGGCAGGCGTTGAAATTACCGTTGAAAAAAATGAGGGCTTGGAATGAAAAAGGAATATTTTGATAAAATCAGAAGAATATTCAGTGGTTTTCCGGCGAAGTCAAAGCTCGGCAAAAAAGGAACGGCGGCAGTTCTGATTCTTATTCTCGGCATAGCCGCACTCGTTTTAAGTGAGCTTACGGACAGCAGAACCGCGAGTGCCGACACGGCTGAAACAACATCTGAAAATGTGAATTTTTCAGACTACACGGAAAGTCTTGAAAACCGTCTGACTTCAATAATTTCAGCCATGAACGGCGTTGGCAGAGTGAAGGTCATGGTGACCATTGCAAGCGGAAGCGAAAACATTTATCTTCGTGACAGCAACAGCGGCGAAAGCCATGATGCAGACGGCAAAAGCAACATTGACCGCAAGGATGAATATGTTATCGTTGATGACGGAAAGGGCGAAAACGGGATTATTGTCAGAGTTGCAGAGCCGGAAATAAGAGGGGTTGCCGTTGTGTGTGACGGAGCGAGGAACGAGGCTGTTGTTTCGCAGATTGTTGATGCCGTCACAGCTCTTCTTGACATAAGCAGTGCAAGGGTGAGCGTTACCCCAATGGGATGAATGCAATTTTGCATATACATAAAAATATACATATGGGAGAATGAATGATGATTATCAGAAAAAGACAGATTTTACTTTCGGCTTTGGTTCTTGCCCTCGGAGCGGCAGTTTTCATTAACTGGTATTATACAAAGCCTGACAAAGTACCATCGGGAACGGACACACAGCAGGCGGCTGATGAAAATGTCAACCTCGGCGATGCACAGTATGTTCTTTCAACCGATGTGACGGTTGAGGACACCACTCTGACCGAGGATGAATTCTTTTCGCAGGCAAAAAGGAAACGCAGAGAAGCTCACGATGAAGCGGCAGAGGTGCTCAATGATATTATCAAGGATTCGGCTTCTTCGCCGGATTCTGTTGAAAATGCGTCTCAGAAGCTTGAAGAGCTTGCAGATGCAATTGCCAATGAGTCCGATATGGAAAACCTTATCAATGCCAAAATCGGCTGTAAATGCATAGCTATTATCAATGATGATAAAACGGAAATAATCGTTGAAAAAGGTGCTCTTGACAGTGCGGCGGCGGTGCAGATAAAAGAAATTGCCGTGCGTTTCGGGGCGGTTGATGCGGATAAAATCACTATTTCCGAGTCAAAATATTAAAAATATGCAAAATACCTTGTGTATTTTATAATTTAATGATATAATAACCGTCAAAGCGGAATGGCAGATTATTCTGCCGTTCCCGAATTGGCGGTTCAGCGCATATCGGAGGAAGTTAAAATGACAACAAGTAAAGCAAGAGAACAGGCATTCATCCTTATTTTCGAAAAATCCTTCAATCAGGAGGTTGAGCTTTCGGAAATCTATGATATGGCTGTTGAAACAGAATGTATTTCGGCTTCAAAATTCACAAAAAATCTTGCCTATTTCACTTTTGAAAACAGTGAAAAAATTGATGCGATTATCGAGAAATATTCGGTCAGCTGGAAAATCAACAGAATTTCAAAGGTTGCCCTTGCAGTTATGAGAATTGCAATCGGAGAAATTCTTTCCGATATTGATACTCCCGTCGGAGTAGTTATCAACGAAGCTGTTGAGCTTTGCAAGGTCTATGCGGAGAAGGATGATTATTCCTTTGTGAATGGAATATTAAGCTCGTTCGTCAAAGAGGAAATCAAAAAATGATTACTCTCGGAATAGATACGAGCAACTACACAACCTCGGTTGCACTCTATGATTCCGAAAGCGGAGAAATCCGTCAGCGTAGAATGCTTCTTCCCGTAAAACACGGCGAAAAGGGTCTTCGTCAGAGTGATGCGGTGTTTCATCATACCAACCGTATCGGTTCGCTCATGGACGAGCTTTTTGACGGATTCGATAAAGAGATAGATGCAATCGGTGTTTCCGAAAAACCGAGGGATGCGGAAGGCTCATATATGCCCTGCTTCCTTGTGGGACTTAACACGGCTAAGAGCATTTCGGCAGTGACTAAAAAACCTCTTTACTGCTTTTCACATCAGTCGGGTCACATTATGGCGGCTCTCTGCTCTGTGGATTTGCTTGAAATGAAAAACGAAAAATTCATCGCTTTTCATGTTTCGGGCGGCACAACGGAAATGCTTCTCGTTTCTCCGGACAGAGAAAGAATTTTCAAAGCAGAGATAATCGGCGAAACCAAAGACCTCAACTGCGGACAGGCTGTTGACAGAGCAGGTGTGATGATGAAGCTTGAATTTCCCTGCGGACCTGCGATTGAAAAGCTTGCTCTTGCGAGCGAAAAAATTTTCAATCCGAAAATTTGTGTTTCGGGAGGAAATTGCAGTCTTTCGGGTGTTGAAAATCAATGCAAAAAGATGCTTGAGCAGGGCGAAAGGAATGAAGATGTTGCAAGATACTGCCTTGATTTTATCGGCAAGACTCTTGAGAAAATGACGGAATCCGCAATCGAAGGATTCGGAAATCTTCCGCTTGTTTATGCAGGCGGAGTTATGTGCAATTCCATAATCAGGGAAAGACTTGCATCAAAGTTTGACGCAAAATTTGCCAAGCCCGAGTATTCGTGCGATAATGCAGTCGGTACGGCAGTGCTGGCTTCGGTGAGAGGAGCTGAATGAAATGGAAAAGCTTGTTCTTTCGGTAAGTCAGCTCAACCGTTATATCAAATCTATCGTCAATCAGGATTCAAATCTTCAATCGGTTTATGTTCGAGGCGAGATTTCGAATTTCAAAAATCACTACGGCACGGGTCATTTCTATATGACCATCAAGGATGAGTTTTCGCAGATAAAGGCGGTCATGTTCAAAGGTGCAAATGCAAGGCTCAAATTCATGCCGGAGGATTCAATGAGTGTAATTGTCAGAGGCAGGATTGATGTTTTTGAAAGAGACGGTCAATATCAGCTTTATATAGAAGATATGCAACCCGACGGTGCAGGTGCTCTTGCAATTGCGTTTGAGCAGCTGAAAAAGAAGCTCTGTGCAGAGGGGCTTTTTGATGAAAGCAGAAAGAAGCCCATTCCGAGGTTTCCGCAGAAGGTTGGGGTTGTAACATCAAAAACAGGTGCGGCGGTAAGGGATATTATTAATGTCATTTCACGCCGCTATCCGTTGACGGAAATAGTTGTCTGTCCGGTTGCGGTTCAGGGAGAATATGCCGCTGAGCAGATAAAAAATGCAATTGAGTTATTCAACAGGAGGAATGCCGCCGATGTGCTTATTGTCGGCAGGGGCGGAGGTTCTGTTGAAGATTTATGGGCTTTCAACGAAGAAATTGTTGCAAGAGCGGTGGCGGTAAGCAGAATTCCCGTTATTTCGGCAGTCGGTCATGAAACGGATTTCACAATCTGCGATTTCGTTGCAGACCTTCGTGCACCGACTCCTTCGGCGGCGGCAGAGCTTGCCGTTCCCGACATAAGAATACTTCTTGAAAATGTTTACGGTGCAGAATACAGAATGAATTCGGCAGTCAACGGCAGAATTGAAGCCGCATTTTCGCATCTTGAGCTTGCTGAAAATAAGCTCAAAAGGTTAAGCCCGAAAAGTTATATTGACAATCTTTCTGTCCGTTTTGATAAGGCATCAATGGCGATGAATTCGGCGGCTGAAAGAATTCTTGAAGCAAAAAAATCCGCTCTCATGCAGAAATGTGCAAAGCTTGATGCAATGAGCCCGGTCAGAATTCTTGCAAGCGGTTATTCGGTTGCTTCAAAAGACGGAAAAATCATAAAGGAATCCTCTGAACTCAAGCCGGATGATATGATTAACATCAGGCTCGGAAAAGGTTCGGCGGAATGCAGAGTTATCGGAGTGAAAGGCGAATAATATGGAAAAAATGACTTTTGAAAAGGCGGCAGGTCGCCTTGATGAGATAGTTGAGAGGCTTGAAAACGGAAATCTTTCGCTTGACGAGATGATTAAGCTTTATGAAGAAGGAACATCTCTTGCTTCAAGGTGTGCAAAGGCACTTGAAAAAGCCCGGATAAGAATTTCAGAGCTGAACAGCGAAAAGGACGGAGAATAATGAGCATATTTGATGAACGGGGCGGCGAATATATCAAGAAGATAAACGATGCCGCCAAATCATATCTTGAGAAATCGGCATTCTGCGGCAGAGAATCATCGGGACTTGAAGTGATGCTTGAAGCTATGCGTTATTCTCTCGAAAACGGAGGAAAAAGAATCAGACCTGTTCTGACGCTTGAATTCTGCCGAATTTGCGGCGGTGATGTTGAAAAAGCAATTCCTTACGCACTTGCCGTTGAAATGATTCACACCTATTCCCTCATTCACGATGACCTTCCCTGCATGGATAATGACGATATGCGAAGAGGAAAGCCGTCAAGCCATAAGGTTTTCGGAGAAGCGAATGCACTTCTTGCCGGAGACGGACTTCTGTCGCTTGCCTTTGAGGTTCTTCTTTCAGCCGATGATGAACCTGCAAAGCTTGTCAGAGCAGGGGCAGAGCTTGCAAAAGCCGCAGGCTGTTCGGGAATGATAGCAGGTCAGGTTATGGACCTCAAAAACGAGGGCAGAAAAGCTACTCTTGATGAAATAAAGGCAACCGATAAATGCAAAACGGGCGAGCTTATAAGAATTGCCGCTCTTCTGGGCTGTATCTGTGCAGGAGCAACCCAAAATCAGATTGAAGCGGCTGAAAAATATTGTGCAGGAATCGGACTTGCTTTTCAGATTGTTGATGATATTCTTGATGTAACGGGCGATGAAGCCGTTCTCGGCAAGCCAATCGGAAGCGACGGCGAAAAAGGAAAATCAACCTATGTTTCGCTTCTCGGTCTTGAAAAATCATCGGAATATGCTTTGGAGCTTACAGAAAATGCAAAGAGAAATCTTGACATTTTCGGCGATGAAGCGGAATTTTTAAAGGAGCTTGCGGACAAGCTTTCAACCAGGAGAAATTAAGGAATGGAAAAAACCGAAGAAATACTTTGCCATATAGAAAGTCCGTGGGCAGTCAAGCAGTTGAGCGATTCTCAGCTTGAGCTTCTCTGCACGGAAATCAGACAGAAGCTCATTGATACGGTTTCCGAGACAGGCGGTCATCTTGCTTCAAATCTCGGAACGGTTGAGCTGACTGTTGCTCTTCATAAATCGTTTGATTCACCGCAGGATAAGATAATATGGGATGTCGGTCATCAGGCATATACACATAAGCTTCTCACGGGCAGAAATAAAGATTTTTCAACCCTTCGGACTGAAAACGGAATTTCGGGATTTGTCCGCCCTGACGAGAGTGAGCATGACAGCTTCTATGAGGGTCATGCAGGAACATCCGTTTCAAGAGCGGCAGGAGTTGCCGCCGCAAATGCTTTGAAGGGCAGTAAAAATTATGCTGTTGCGGTTATCGGAGACGGTGCTTTCGGAAACGGCATGGTATATGAAGCTCTTGACCATGCAGGCTCAACGGATAACAGAATTATTGTTATTCTCAATGATAATGAAATGTCAATTTCCGAAAATGTCGGAGCGATGGCAAGATACCTTGCATCTGTCAGAGCGAAGCCCGAATACTATCGCTTCAAAACCGGAACGGAAAAGGCTCTCCGCAGAATTCCGATAGTCGGAAGGTCGCTTTCAAACCATCTTTTCAGGCTGAAAACGGCTATCAAAAACATAATCTATTCAAGCTCGTTTTTCGAAGACCTCGGATTCAAATATATCGGTCCCATTGACGGTCATGATATTAACAGGCTTTGCGAAGCGATGGACACGGCGAAGCTTGTCAACGGTCCCGTTCTGCTCCATGTCAATACCGTCAAGGGCAGAGGCTATGATTTTGCGGAGAATTCTCCCGAAAAGTTTCACGGTATTTCAAAATTTGATATTAACACGGGCGAACCGAAAAGCTCGTCAGGAAGCTTTTCTTCCGAATTCGGAAAAGCTCTCTGTGAATTTGCTTCAAAGGATAAAAGGATTTGTGCAATAACAGCTGCAATGGCTCTCGGAACGGGTCTTGAGAAGTTTTCCGCTGAATATCCGTCAAGATTTTTTGATGTGGGAATTGCCGAAGAACACGCAGTAACCTTTGCAAGCGGACTTTCCGCAGGTGGAATGATTCCGGTTTTTGCGGTCTATTCAACCTTCATGCAAAGGTGCGTTGACCAGTTGATTCATGACGGAGCGTTGCAGAGAATAAAGTCGGTTATCGCAGTTGACAGAGCAGGCTTTGTCGGCGTTGACGGCGAAACACATCAGGGATTATTTGATGTTGCTCTTCTTTCGAGCCTTCCTAATACAACGGTTTATTCTCCTGCAACATATGAGGAACTGAGAAAGGCTATGTATAACGCTTTTTACAGAGACGATAATCTTGTTGTTATCAGATACCCGAGAGCAAGTGCAGGCTATGAAGAAACCAAGTGCGAGGATGTTGAGCAATTCGGAAACGGCGAAACAGCTCTTGTTACATACGGCAGAGAGTTTTTCAATGTTGTTGAAGCGTATAAAACACTTTCCGCAAAGGGAATAAAAACAAGAATTGTCAAGCTTCACAGAATAAAACCGATTCCCGAAAAGGTTTTTGAAATGCTTTCGGGATGCAGAAATATTTTCTTTTTTGAAGAGGGCATGAAAAGCGGAGGAATCGGCGAAAAGCTCGGTTCAATGCTTCTTGAAAAGAATTATAATTGCAGTTATCATGTAACTGCGGTCAATGATGAATTTGTTACTCATGCATCTGCCGACAGCCTGATGAAACGCTACGGACTTGATGCGGACAGTATAGTAAAAATGATTGAGGAGGCGGCAATATGAGCGAAAAAATGAGACTGGATGTTGCCGTTTTCGAAAGAGGTCTTGCCGAAACAAGAGAAAAGGCAAAGGCTATGGTTATGGCAGGGAGTGTCTACCTTAACGGTCAGAAGGCTCTCAAGGGCGGCACAACCGTCAAGGAAACGGATTTGATTGAGGTTAAGGGAGCTGTTAATCCATATGTCAGCAGAGGCGGCCTTAAGCTTCATAAAGCGGTTGCAAGCTTCAATCTTGATTTGAAGGATTGCGTTTGCATGGATATTGGAGCTTCAACAGGCGGCTTCACCGACTGTATGCTCACCAACGGTGCAAAAAAGGTCTATGCAATTGATGTCGGTTACGGTCAGCTTGCATGGAAGCTCCGCACCGATGAAAGAGTGGTCAACCTTGAAAGAACCAATTTCAGATATTGCACCCATGAGCAGATTCCCGAGGAAATTGATTTCGCATCGGTTGATGTTTCGTTTATTTCGCTGAAAATCATTCTTCCGGTTATGCACAGTCTGCTTCGTGACGGCGGCAGGTCGGTATGCCTTATCAAGCCGCAGTTTGAAGCCGGCAAAGAGAATATCGGCAAAAAAGGCGTTGTAAGAGATAAAAATGTTCATGCCGATGTAATAGCAGAAATAACGGGCTTTGCCGCCGAAAACGGATTTAAAGTTATTGATGTTGATTTTTCTCCGATAAAGGGTCCGGAGGGCAACATTGAATATCTTATGTTCATTGAAAAGACCGAAGAGGGAGAAATGCTCTGGGAAGGCTCCGCAACGGAGCTTGCTCTTCGTTCTCACGGAGAACTTGATAAATAATTCCGGGGAAGTGATAATTTGAAAATTGCTTTGATGCCGAATCTGACCCGTTTTGATGCGGAGAAGATAACCGTTGATGTTTGCAAAAGACTTGATGAATTGAATGCTGAATATTGTTTTTCTTATGAATTCAGAAATAATTTTTCATGCACGGCTGCTGAGTTCTGTGATATTGATGCAGAGGTGAAAAACTGCGATGCGGTTATTGCAGTCGGCGGAGACGGTTCGATTATTCACGGTGCAAAAATTGCGGCGATAAACCATAAACCGATTCTCGGAATAAACGCCGGAAGACTTGCTTTTATGGCAGGAATTGAAAGCGATGAGCTTGATTTGCTTTCACGCATCATTGACGGCGATTATTCGATAGACAGAAGACTGGTGCTGAAAGCCGACATCATCAAGGATAACGAAGTTATATGGTCTGATTACTGTGTCAATGATTGCTACATTACCAACGAAGAAAAGCAGAGAATGAGTGCAATTAATGTTATGTTCAATTCCGGCGAAGCGAAGGATTATATCTGTGACGGAATAGTTGTTGCAACGCCGACAGGCTCAACCGCTTATTCTCTTTCGGCAGGGGGACCTGTTGTTGACCCGGAGCTTGAAAGCATTCTTGTGACTCCGGTCTGTCCGCATTCGCTCGTCAGCAGGTCGCTTATTTTCAGAGCTGATGCATTGATAACCGTTTTTGCAGGTGAAGGTCAGATTCTCGGATGCTCAACCGACGGTCAGAAGCTGAAATCTGTTGACAGCTCAAGCAGAATTGAAATATCGGCGGCGGATTTTACTGCGGATTTCATCAGAATAAAGCCGGATAATTTCATTGATAAACTTTATAAAAAACTTGCTCAACGCAATTAGAAAGGAAAATGGATATGAAAAAGAAAAGACATGAAGCCATAATCAATCTTATTGAGCAGAACTGTCTCTCAACCCAGACTGACCTTCTCAATAAGCTTCAGGAGCTTGGCTTCGAAACAACTCAGGCAACAATTTCAAGAGACATCAAGGACCTTCGCCTTGTGAAGAAGGTTGATGAGCTGGGAAGAAGCCGTTATACCGTTGATTCGGGCGATTCGGGCGAGCTTATCGGCAAATACAGAAGCATTTTTTCCCATTCGGTTATCAATGCCGATTATGCCGGCAACACACTCGTTATCAAGTGTTACACTGGTATGGCTCAGGCCGCCTGTGCCGCTCTTGATTCAATGCACTGGGAAGGTCTTGTAGGAACTCTTGCGGGAGATGACACTATTTTTGCCCTTTGCAGAACTCCCGAGGATGCAGACCGCATGAAGTCTGCAATTGAAGAAATTACAGAATGATTTTCAGAGGAAAAAACTATGCTCATCGGCTTAAAAATTGAAAATATTGCCGTTATTGAAGGTGCGGAGCTGAATTTTGAATCGGGTCTGAATGTTATGACGGGCGAAACGGGTGCCGGTAAATCAATTATTATCGACGCCATAAATGCCGTGCGTGGCGAAAGAGCTTCAAGGGAGCTTATCAGAAACGGTGCAGAGGATGCAAAGGTCTATGCTTCATTTGCGGATATTTCGCCGGAAACCGAAAATCTGCTTGATGATATGGGAATTGAAAAAATGCCCGATAAAACTCTCGTTCTGAGCCGTTCAATGAATACCGCAGGCAGAAATTCATGCAGAATAAACGGTTGCCCTGCAACTGTTTCCGCTCTTAAGGAAATCGGAGCAACCCTTATTGATATTCACGGTCAGCATGATAATCAGGCTTTGCTTTCGCCCGATAAACATCTCGGATTTATTGACAAGCTTGCGGAAAACGATGCTCTGCGTGCCGAATACAAAAAGGTTTTCAGCAGATTGATAAGCGTCAAGAAAGAGCTTGATTCTCTCTATGATTCGAGAGATGAAAAAGCCTCAAGGCTTTCGTATCTTAGTTTTCAGATTGAAGAAATTTCAGCCGCCGGACTGAAAATCGGCGAAAGAGAAGAGCTTTCAAAGGAAAAAGAGCTTCTTTCCCACAGCGGAAAGGTCAAGAAGGCTCTTGAAAAGGCTTATTCAGCCCTGTCCGCCGAAAACGGACTTGTTGCCGGAATTGAAGAATGTGCAGAAAGCGTTGAGGAAGCGGCGGTATATTACGGGGATGCCGAAAAAGCATCAAAGGATATAAGAGGATTATTTTATGAGCTTTCGGACTGTTCTGCTGAAATAAGAAGGCTTGCAGACGGCTTTGATTATGACCCCGAAAGAATGGCACAGATTGATGAAAGGCTTGATTTTCTCTACCGTCTTTCGATGAAATACGGTGCGGATGAAGCAGGAATTCTTGATAAATATGAAAAGATGCTTGAAGAAAAGGAATCAATTGAAATTTCCGATGACAGAATAGCAGAGCTTGAAACTCAGCTTTACGCTCTTTCTGACGAAATCAAGATTCTTTCGGCAAGGCTTACGGAAAGCAGAATGAAGGCGGCGAAGAAATTCGAAAAGGATGTTGCCGCAGAGCTTGCCTATCTTGATATGCCGAAGGTCAGATTTGTTGTTGACAGAAAACAGACCTCTCTTTCTTCAAGGGGAGCGGATGCGATTGAATTTCTGCTCAGTGCAAACCCGGGTCAGGAGCCGAAGCCGATTGCAAAAACCGCATCGGGCGGCGAGCTTTCAAGAATTATGCTTGCAATCAAGAATGTGCTTTCCGACAGGGATTCAATCGGCACAATGATATTTGATGAAATTGACACAGGTGTGAGCGGCTCAGCCGCCGAAAAGATTGCGTTGAAGCTTTATGAGGTTTCAAAGGGAAGGCAGGTTATCTGCGTTACCCATCTTGCAAGAATTGCGGCTCAGGCTGATGCTCACTTCAAAATAGAAAAATCGGTAAAGAATAACAAAACCTTCACCGATGTTAAACCTCTTGATGAAGAGTCAAGAGCATATGAAATAGCAAGAATCACGGCAGGGGATGCGATTACCGCTCTTCAGCTTGATTCTGCAAGAGAAATGTTAAAAAATTCCCACAGGGAGGTCAAATAAATGAAAATCGGTGTATGTGTCGGCACAGACATTGAAAAAATGAAAATTGCCAAGGAAATCGGCTATGATTATGTTGAATCAAACAGCGGCGATATTGTCAAGGCAACGGATGAAAAAATCGAAGAAATGAAGAATATCGGAATTCCCGTTCTGACTTCCAATTGCTTTATCGGTCTTCGTATAGTCGGTCCTGAGCGTGATGATGAAAAAATCAGCGAATATCTTTCAAAGCTTTTTGAAAGGTCATCATATCTCGGACTTGAATATCTTGTTTTCGGTTCGTCAGGTGCAAGAAAGAAGCCTGATGATATGTCGCTTGAAGAGGTCAAGGCTCAGACCGTTGATTTTCTTAAGAAGCACGTTGTTCCCAACTGCGAAAAATATAATATAAAAATCGCCATTGAACCTCTGCGTAAGGCAGAATGCAACTGGCTCAACACAATTGAAAACGGCGTTGAAATTGCCGAAATGGTCGGTTCGCCTTACATTAATGTTCTCTGTGATGTCAAGCATATGCATGATGGAAACGATTCTCTTGAGAATATCACGAGGTATGCCGATAAGCTTATCCATGCTCATACATCCAACCCTCTCGGGGATGGCGAGCATAAGAGAATTTATCCGGCAGTCGGAGACGGATACAATCAGGATGATTTCATTCTTCCCTGCATAAAGGCAGGCATTCCGAGCTGTTCAATCGAAGCGGATGTTATTGACTTCGAGCAGGATGCAAAAAATGCTTTTGAGGTTCTTAAAAAATACAGATGATTAAGCTTGATAAAAATGATGTTGTTCTGTTTTCGGGCGATTCAATAACCGATGGAAACAGAGTTCAGCGAATGGATTTGAACCATATAATGGGTCACGGTTATCAATATATCGTTGCCGGTGAGCTTGCTCTTGAATATGCGGATAAAGGTCCGAAATTCATTAATAAGGGTTATTCGGGATACACGATGTATCAGCTTCTCGATAAATGGTATGATGATGTTATTGCCAATAAACCGACAGTTGTCAGCATTCTTGCAGGAACAAATGACGGCAACACCGGCTATCATGAGGGCAGAACGCCCGTGCAGTCGGCAGAAAAATATTATGATGCACTCTGCAAGGCAATTGAGATTACACGGAAAGAATTGCCCGAAACGAGAATCATAATCTGCGAACCGTTCTATTTTCCTCTTGATAAGTCTGAAATATCATATAGGCTTACTCCAAGTCCGGATTGCGAAGCTACGTTCAGAAGACCCGATACCGATGAAACTCCCGATTGCGAAAATCAGAGAGCTGAAGCGGACAGGCTCATAAGAGCCTATGCGAAGCAGGCGGCAGAAAAATACGGATGTACTTTTGTTCCGTTTTATGATTGCTTCATTGAAGCAATGAAAACTGCCGACCGTGAGTATTTCACATGGGACGGAACTCATCCCACAATTGCAGGTCATATGCTCATGGCGAAGCAATGGCTGAATGCAACCGCAAATATTTAATCTATAAATTATTTACATTATATATATGGTGAAAGGAAAGATACCAATGCAGATTTACGAAGAGCTTGTGGCAAGAGGACTTATTGCCCAGGTAACGGATGAAAAAGAAATAAGAGAGCTTGTCAACAGCGGAAAAGCAACATTTTATATCGGCTTTGACCCGACTGCCGACAGCCTTCATGTCGGCCATTTCATGGCTCTTTGCCTTATGAAAAGACTTCAGATGGCTGGTAACAGACCTATCGCTCTTCTCGGCGGCGGAACGGGAATGATTGGTGACCCCTCCGGCAAGACCGATATGAGAAAGATGCTTACAAAAGAAACGATTGAACATAATATTGCCTGCTTCAAGAAGCAGATGAGCCGCTTCATCGAATTCGGTGAGGACAAGGCTATGATGGTTAATAACGCCGACTGGCTTCTTGACCTCAATTATGTTGATGTTCTTCGTGAGGTCGGAGCCTGCTTCTCCGTTAACAATATGCTCCGTGCAAAGTGCTATGAGCAGAGAATGGAAAAGGGTCTCAGCTTCCTTGAATTCAACTATATGATTATGCAGAGCTATGACTTCTATCATCTCTTCAAGGAATACGGCTGTAATATGCAGTTCGGCGGCGATGACCAGTGGTCAAATATGCTCGGCGGAACGGAGCTTATCAGAAAGAAGCTCGGCAAGGATGCCCATGCAATGACTATAACCCTTCTCCTTAATTCCGAAGGCAAGAAGATGGGCAAAACCGTTTCGGGTGCAGTATGGCTTGACCCCGAAAAGACTACTCCCTATGAGTTCTATCAGTATTGGAGAAATGTTGCTGATGCGGATGTTCTCAAGTGCATCCGTATGCTCACCTTCCTTCCTCTTGAAGAAATTGATGCAATGGATAAATGGGAAGGCAGTCAGCTCAACACTGCAAAGGAAATTCTCGCATATGAGCTTACAAAGCTTGTTCACGGCGAAGAGGAAGCGGAAAAGGCTCAGAATTCTGCAAGAGCACTTTTCGGCGGCAACGGTGACCTTGAAAATATGCCTTCAACAACTCTTGCAGATGAAGATTTCACAGACGGAAGGATTGATATTCTTTCGGTTCTTATCAAAACTGGAATCACAAAGTCAAGAGGCGAGGGCAGAAGACTTGTTGAGCAGGGCGGAGTTTCCGTTGATGATGTTAAGGCAACGGATTTCAACATGACCTTTGCTCAGGCAGACCTCAAGAATAAGCCTGTTGTAATTAAGAAGGGCAAAAAAATATTCCATAAGATAGAGGCTTAAAAATGCTTAATTCAGAAGAAAAATGTGCAGTTTTTCTGGATATAGACAACACTCTCACGAGTGCAAGATATTTTGTTCCCGAAGAAAACAGAATTGCAATCAGAAGAGCAAGAGAAAAGGGCCATTCAGTGTTTATCAACACGGGCAGGTCATGGGGAAATATTCCCGATAATCTGCGTTCACAGCTTGATGTTGACGGAATCATTGCAGGAAGCGGAGCATATGTTGTGATTGATAACAAGGTAATTTACAGCGGTGCAATCCCGAAGAAAACAGTTATCGGTGCGGCTGAATATATTTTCAGCCACCGTGAATACTGGATGGTTCTTGAGGGAAGAGAAAAATGCTATGTCCTTTGCAGTGGAAACAGAAAAGCCGAAGGTCCGCAGATAGCGGTTGACAGCGTTGAAGAAATAGAAAAATATCTTAAGAATGATGAAATTCAGGTCATTGCCGTTGAAAGCAGTGTTCCGGAGGCTTTTCTTGAGAATTTTTCGGAGGAGCTTTCGTTCTTCCCGATGGGATATTATTATGACTGCGTTTCAAAGGGACTGAATAAGGCAACGGGAATTCAGGTTGCGATTGATGCTCTCGGAATTAAAAGAGAAAACACAATTGCAATCGGTGACGGCGGAAACGACATTGACATGATTAAATTTGCAGGAATAGGTGTTGCAATGAAAAATGCACAGCCGCATATTCTCGAGGCGGCGGATTATATTACCGATTCGAATATTGAATGCGGCGTTGCAAAGGCGATAGAAAGATTTCTGCTTTGAAAAGGGGTGAAACCATGAGCAAGCTTTCAAAAATAGCTTTAGGAGCTGTGACAGGTGCAGGAGCTTTATATCTTGCAACCGGCGTGTATGTTTATGAGAATATTATCAATATTCCTCGTCTTATCAAAATCAAAAGCTCCGGAAAATATAAAAACAAAAGAGACAAAAAATTAAGAACAGAATCTGAAATAAGAAAGCAGGCAGATGAATGGTATCAGAAGAACGCTCCCGAAGATACCGAAATTTTCTCCCGCATCGGCAGACACATGAAGGGCAAGGTTCTGGAGCCTTCAGACGGCGGTCATAACTGGGCGATAGTCATTCACGGCTATTCCTCCAACACCGCCGCAGTGGGGGTTTATGCGAGGCTGTATTATGAAAAAGGCTTTGGCGTGGTCATGCCTCATATGGTCGGCCACGGACCGGATACCGTTAAGCATTGCTCAATGGGTTATCATGACAGATACATGATTCTTGACTGGATTGCTTACATAATCGACAGGGACCCGGAAGCGAAAATTGTTCTTCACGGAGAATCAATGGGAAGTGCAACAACTATGCTTGTTACGGGTGAACCCCTTCCGTCAAATATTCTCTGTGCCGTTGCGGACTGCGGCTTTACATCCTGCTGGGATGAATTCTGCTCGCAGACAAGGGAGCTGTTCAATCTTCCTGTTTTTCCGTTCATATATGCCGCAAACACCGTTTCGAAGCTTGTGGGTAATTTTGATTTCAAAAAATGTTCTCCGCTTGAAGCGGTCAAGCATTCGGTAACGCCGACTCTTTTTATTCACGGAGAAGCAGATAGATTCGTTCCCTATGAAATGTGCAAGCCGCTTTATGAAGCCTGTTCGGCACCCGATAAGAGAATGCTTTCCGTTCCGAATGCCGTTCATGCAAGCTCAATTTATACGGATTACGATAAGTATAAACAGACTCTTGAAGAATTTGTCGGCAAATATTTCGAGGATTTTTCCGATAAAAAGCAGACGGATTAATAAGCTCGAAATAATAATCGTGAGGTGATTAACACGAAGGTAAGCGAAATACCATATGAAAGATATACGGTTGAAAAAGCGGAAAAGGAAATAAAATCGGTTATTGAAAAGATAAAGAATGCTTCCTGTGCTCAAGACCTTAAATCCGCAAGGGATGAATTCAATAAAATCAGCGAAGAAATCGAGACCTCTGCTTCTCTTGCAAATTGCAGATTTACTCTCAACACCGCCGATGAATTTTATAACTCAGAGATGGATTATTATGATGAATCATCTCCGCTTTTTGCAAAATTCTCAAATGAATACGAAAAGGCTATGCTTGCTTCTCCGTTCAGAGCGGAAGCAGAAAAGCTGATTAATCCGAGGGTGTTCAAGGGCTTCGAGATTTCGCAAAAAACCTTTTCCGATGAAGTTATCGAAGATATGCAGAAGGAAAATGCACTCGTTACGAAATATTCAAAATTCATGGGTGACCTTCTTTTTGAATTTGAAGGCGAAAAAATGCCTCTTTCCGTTCTTCGAGGCAGGCTTGAGGATGATAACAGAGAAACAAGAAGAAAAGCCGCCGAAGCAATCGGAAGAACTCTTTCGGAAAATTCCGATGAGCTTGATACTATCTTTGCTGACCTCGTTAAGGTCAGAACGGCAATCGCAAGAAAACTCGGCTTTGAGAATTTTGTTGAGCTGGGTTATTGCAGAATGAACAGAATAGACTACAATAAGGACATGGTTTCAAGATTCAGAAAAAGCGTTGAAGAAGACCTTGTTCCCGTGGTTGATAAGATTAAAAAATCAATTTCTAAGCGTCTCGGTTTTGATAAAATAATGTTCTATGATTCCGCAGTCTGCGTAACCGGTGAAATGCCGAGACCTGTTATTGATAAAGATGAAATTTTCAGAAAAGCACAAAAAATGTATGATTCTATGAATCCTGCAATCGGTGAATTCATGAGCAGAATGCTTTCGGCAGAAGCCTTTGATGTTGAAGCAAGAGAGAATAAATGGGGCGGTGGTTACTGCACAACCTTCCCGAAATATAAACAGCCGTTCATTCTTGCGAATTTCAACGGTTCATCTGCCGATATAGATACCATTACTCACGAATTCGGCCACGCTCTTGCGGCGGATTTTATGTTTGAATTCAGCCAACCCGATTATCCGGTCGGCATGGAAACGCATGAATGCCATTCGATGAGCATGGAATTTCTCTGCCACGGATATATGGATGATTTCTTCGGCAAAACAGCTTCAAAATATCGCTATAAGCATCTTGTTGATGCACTTTCGTTCATTCCTTACGGCGTTATAGTTGATGAATTTCAGCATATTGTTTATGAAAATCCCGAGCTGACTCCTGCCGAAAGAAACGCCGAATATCTGAAGCTTGAAAAGAAATACAGACCTTATATTTCGTTTGAAGGAATACCTTATCTCGAAAAAGGCACACGCTGGCAGTATCAGATGCATATTTATGAGTCGCCGTTTTATTATATTGATTATTGCCTTGCACAGTGCGTTGCACTCGGATTTTTTATGCTTTCCAAGAAGAATTTCAATTCAACTCTCGGAAAATATATTGATTTCATGAAGTCAACCGGCAATATTTCCTTTGGCGAGCTTGTTGAAAATTCCGGTCTTGTTTCTCCGTTTGACGAAGGTTCGTTGAACAGGATTTCAGGCGAAAGTCTTGAAATTCTTTCCGAATACGAAAAAGAAATATATTCTTGATATTTTTATTTGAAATTCTATTGAATTTTATGTTGCCACTATGATAAAATGAATTGTAAAATTTTCGGAGCTTATGCTCTGATTCAGAAAGGACAGACATTGTTATGGAGTACAAAATGAAACTCACTCAGGAAGAGCTTGATATTCTCAACGGCTCAAAGGGTGAAACAATGGCAAAGGTTATGAAGACCCTTGTTATGTACGGCGATGCTTTCGGAGCAACTGAAATGGTTCCCGTTTCGAGCAAGATGGGTCACCTTGTAACAAGCTTCGGACTCGGCGTTATGAAGCCTGTTTATGACCTCATGGATAAGCTCATTGAAGGCGGAGCAATTTCGGGTCAGAAATTCTCTGTTGACCCGAAGCCTCTTGACCCCAAGGTTCCTTCAAATTTCCTCAAGAATTTTGTTTTCAATAAGTTCATGTATTCCGTTCAGAATTCTTATGATGCTCAGCTTGCAAAGCTCGGTCTTGTTGATAAGAATGCTTATACCTGCACCTGCTACATGGACGAAGTAGGCAACAAGCCCAACAAGGGTGAGGTTCTTTCGTGGGCAGAATCCTCAGCTGTTGTTTATGCCAACTCCGTTCTCGGTGCACGCTGCAACAGAAACTCCGGAATCATTGAGCTTTTCGGCTCAATTGTCGGCAGAGTTCCTTATTTCGGACTTCTTACCGATGAAGGCAGAAAAGCAACATGGATTGTTAAGGTCAATACCTCCAAGAAGCCCGAAGCTCAGATTCTCGGCTCGGCTATCGGAATGAAGGTTATGGAGGATGTTCCTTATATCATCGGTCTTGATAAGTTCCTCGGAACAAAGCTTGACGGCGACACCTGTGCATATCTCAAGGATTTCGGTGCGGCAACTGCTTCAAACGGTGCAGTCGGTCTTTATCATATCGCAAACCTTACTCCCGAAGCAGTTGAACAGGGCGAAGCTCTTATCGCAGAAGGTGCAAAGGTTTATGAAATTGATGATGCAGAGCTTGAAAGAGTCAAGGCAAACTATCCCGTTATGTGGAAGGATAAGAATGCGAAGCCCTCTCTTTGCTTCGTTGGTTGCCCCCATCTTTCTCTTGCTCAGCTCAATGAATGGACTGCAAATGTTGTTGCAGGTCTTAAGAAGAACGGTCTTAAGAAGGTTTCTGTCCCCACAGTATTCACCTGCGCACCCGGCGTTAAAGAGAAGTTTGAGAAAACTCCTGCCGCAAAGCAGCTTGCCGATGCAGGCGTAGTTCTCAGTTACATCTGCCCGCTCATGTATATGAATAATCCTCTGGCAAAGAAAGAGCCTGTTATCACAAATTCAAACAAGCTCAGAACATACACCACCGCCCGTTATTACACAAGCGATGAAATTCTCGGCATCATCACAAAGGAGGTAAAGTAAGATGAAACAGTTTAAAGGTCGTCCCGTTGTTGCAGGCAAATGCAAAGCACCTGCTCTTGTTTCTCACAACGGCTTCAATACTCTTGCTTCCTTCCAGGGAGCTCTTCAGTTCGGCGAACTTCCCATTATCGGTAATAAATATAAGAATACCGAATGCGATGACCAGAATAACAAGGATCTTTACAGAAAGCCCATGCAGGATAAGGCTCTCTGCCTTCCGCAGACAATCGGTTCAACAACCGGCGGAATGATTTTCTTCTGTGCAAAGTCTCTCGGTAAATGCCCCACCTGCCTTCTTTTCTCGGAGCATATCGACTCTCTTGCGGCAGCAGGTGCAGTTCTTGCGGCTAACTGGTGTGATGAGCCTGTTGTTACCATCGACTGCCTCGGTCAGGAATTCCTTGATTATGTCAAGGACGGAATGATGATAACTGTTGATGAAGACGGCACTGTTACAGTTGAATAATTCCAATTGAATTTTCCCGTGATGCTTTTGCATTGCGGGATTTTATTATGGACAAAAGAATGATAAAGTGATATAATTTCATAAATTCAAAAAACGGAGTATGAAATGGAACAACAGGAGCATAAGAGAAGAGTAAGATATAAGGGCACTCACCCGAGAAAATTCGAAGAAAAATACAAGGAGCTTGACCCCTCAAAATATAAAGATGATGTTGAAAAGATAATAAAGAGCGGCAAAACTCCGGCAGGAATGCACATTTCAATCTGCGTCAATGAAATTCTTGATTTTTTGCAGATTAAACCCGGTCAGGTCGGCTATGATGCAACTCTCGGCTACGGCGGTCATACGCAGAAAATGCTTGAATGCCTTGAAGGAAAAGGGCATATGTACGCAACCGATGTTGACCCGATTGAATCCGAAAAAACAAAGGCACGCCTTGCTTCTCTCGGTTACGGCGAAGATATTCTGACAATCAGACGGATGAATTTTGCGGAGATTGATAAGGTTGCTCCGAATGAAAAATTTGATTTTGTGCTTGCTGACCTCGGAGTATCTTCAATGCAGATTGATAATCCCGAAAGGGGATTCACATTCAAAGCAGACGGTCCTCTTGACCTTCGCCTTGACCCGACAAGCGGAGTTACAGCCGCAGAGAGACTGAAGGAGCTTTCATATAATGAAATTGCAGGAATGTTCGTTGAAAATTCCGATGAACCATATGCAGAGAGAATTGCAAGAGAAATCAGAAGGGTTCTCAATAAAGGCGATAAAATCGAAACAACAAAGCAGTTATATGCGGTTGTTGCACAGTCACTTTCGTTTCTGCCCGAAAAAGAAAGAAAGGATGCCGTTAAGAAATCCTGTCAGAGAACCTTTCAGGCGTTGAGGATTGATGTCAACAGCGAATTCGAGGTTCTATATGCGTTTCTTGATAAGCTTCCGAGCGTTATGAAGAGCGGAGGAAGAATTGCAATTCTGACCTTCCATTCGGGCGAAGACAGACTTGTTAAAAAGGCATTCAAAGAGGGTCTGCGAAACGGAATTTATTCGGATGTTGCAAAGGATGTTATAAGACCTTCCGCAGAGGAATGCTTCAATAATCCGAGAGCACATTCAACAAAAATGCGTTGGGCAATAGTGAAATAGAGAAAAAGAGCTTTGGCGTCCGTTAATTCAGACATAACCAAAGCTCTTGATTTTTATCTTCTTCTGCATTCGCACGGAGCCTTGCTCACGAGCACCGTGTCTTTGCCGATAACATCAATATCATCCCATCGGATTCTGATTTTTTCTCTTTTCCCGAATAATCCGAAATATTTCGGTCTGCCGAGAAGAATAAGCGAAACAACCTTTCCCGAGCAGGAATCAACCTCAATATCGTTGACCGGTCCGAGCCTGCATCCGTTGGCTTTATTGATAACTTCCTTGCATCTCAGTTCGGTAATACAGCAATTCAGAATTATCAACTCCGTATGTAATCTTGCTGTATTATATGTTGCAAGAGGAGAAATGGTGAATTATCTGCCTGCAATTTTTCTGATTTCTTCAATGCTCATTTCGGTAAGCTTGCCCTTGTTTGCATGATAGCATTTTTTGCCCATTTCAAAAATATGAACATCGCTCTTTATGTTATCGGAAAAAACATTAACATATTCCGCATCGGGAAGAGCCTCTTTAAGTCTTAATGGCTTCTGCTTATCCTTGCAGTTTCTGCCGATAATTTCTCCCGTTTTCGAATTCATTCTTGTTGCGAGAAGAGTATGAACCTCATATTTTTCGCAGATTGGTCTGAGAAAGAATTCAGGCGAAGCGGAGCAGACAACAACAGGTCTTTCTCTGTTTTCGGGATTGAAAACGGGATAGATTTTTTTTTGCTGATTTTTCCAGAATTTCTCCGCCATTTTTTCTCCGTCAATAAAACGAAGAAAGGTGAAGCATCTGCCCTTGAATTTGTCGCCGAATCCCAACGCAAAGAGTATGAGATTAAGTAAAAGATATGGTCCGAGAATAATCAGATAAGGTCTGTGAAGCATACAGTAAAACAGAAACACCGTTTCCGAATCATGCGGATATACAGTTTTATCAAAATCGTAAAGGTCAAATTTCATATTCTTTTCTGCTTCCGTCAAGAGAGACGGAGGTTTTCTTTCCGTTGATTATAATTTCAAAATCGCCCTTGCCTTCAAGAGAATATTTTTTGACCTTGCCGTTCTTCCATTCAATGTCAACAATAACATTTCCCTTTGCGAGCAGTCCCTTGATACTGCCGTTCTTCCAGTCGGAGGGGAGGGCAGGCAGAAGATAAATTCTGCCGTTTCTGCTCTGCATAAGCATTTCTGTAACACCGCTGACGAAGCCGAAATTGCCGTCAATCTGGAACGGTGGATGAGCATCAAAAAGATTTTCGTAGGTTCCGCCGCCGTGACCTCTTCTTGCACCGATGCTCTTAACGGGTCTAAGCTGCATATCAATGAGCTTCTTTGCATGGTCGCCGTCAAAAAGTCTTGCCCAGAAATTGATTTTCCAGCCGAGACTCCAGCCTGTTCCGTCGTCGCCTCTTCTTGCAAGGGTTTTTTTACAGGCATCCGCAAGCTCAGGTGTGTCATCAACCGTTATTATGTTTGCAGGATGAAGTGCATAAAGATGAGAGCAATGTCTGTGATGAATTTCCGTTTCGGGGTAGTCATCATCATATTCGAGAAGCTGACCTTCGCTTCCGAGCTTGAAATCAACCATTCTTGAGAGCGTTTTCTCAAGCATCTTCGCAAAATCCTTATCTGTGCCGAGAATATTCGAAGCTTTTATAAGATTTTCGAAAAGCTGTTTTGCAATTGTCATTGACATTGTGCTGTATTTGCCGACGGTGCAATCTTTTCCTTCGTATTCGAAATCATTTTCGGGAGAAGTGCCGGGGCAGAGAATGAGCTTGCCGTTGTCTTCGCACATAATGTCAAGGTAGAATTCCGCCGCACCCTTCATGACCGGGTAAACCTTTGCAAGGAAATCCTTATCCTGCGTATATTCATAATGCTCAAAAAGGTGAGAGCAGAGCCAGCCTGATGAGCCGTGCCAGAATGCCCACTGAGCACTTCCGTTGACGGGAGTTGCAAGTCTCCAGAGGTCTGCATTATGGTGAGAAACCCAGCCCTTTGCACCGTACTGACCCCTTGCGGCAATCCTTCCGCTTTCGCTCAATTCTTCAACCATCTTAACAAGAGGAAGATTGACCTCCGGCATACGGCACATGAGAACAGGCCAGTAATTCATTTCAGTGTTAATATTAATTGTATAGTTCGAATGCCACGGAGCATAGAGCCTGTTGTTCCAAATTCCCTGAAGAGTTGCAGGCTGTGTGCCTTCTCTTGATGAAGAAATGATAAGGTATCTGCCGTAATTATAAACGAGAACAGTCAGACCGATGTCGTTTTTGTTTTTCTTGTTTTCAACAAGTCTTTTGTCAGTCGGCAAATCTATATCCTTGCATTTGATGCTGAGACTTACTCTGTCATAAAGCTCTTTGTAATCCTTGATGTGTTCAGCCTTGAGAGCTTCATAATCATATTCCGCTTCGAGCCTTGCCTTGCAGGGGGCGGCATATTCCTTGCCCTCAAGATAAGGGCTTTTATTCCAACCGTTGAATGAGGTTTCGCAGGTGAAATAGATATAAACATAAGCTGCGTTCTTTATCTGAAGCTTTGTTTCAACCTGTTTTGCTTCGCCGTCTGTAACAATCCTTGCTCCCGAAAGAAAACGAATTCCACGAAGCTTCGGTTCATCATAATATGCCTGAACGGAGGATTCATTGTCAACATTGTTTTCACTCGGGCATTCGCCTTCAAGATAAATAATGTTTCCGGCAACAAAGCTGTTTGAGCGGAGAACAGATGAAAGACCTAAAGTAATATCTGTCTTTTCGGAGCAGGTGAGCTTTCCGCAGATTAAGCCTGCAGGATATGAAGCGAAAAATTCTCTTTTGAATTCAGCACCTGCGCAGGTGAATTCAACCGTTGAAACCGAATTTGAAATGTCAAGCGAACGCCTGTAATTCTTTATTTTTCCCTTGATTGAATATTCAATGTCGAGGTCGCCGAGGGGGAGATATGCTTGCGACCAGACACTTTCGAAATTATCCTGAATTTCCGTAACAGCCTCGTGAAATCTTCCGTTAAGGGCGAGGTCACGGGCTTTTCTGAATGATTCGGGAGCACCATCTCTGACGGTGTTCTTCGGATGACCCGTCCAAAGCTCATCGTGGTTGAGCGAGAGCTTTTCGTTTGCTGTGCCGCCGAATATCATTGCACCGAGATGTCCGTTTCCTATGGGCAGAGCCTGTGTCCATGCCTTTGCCGGAGATGTATAATATAATGTATCTGTGTTTGACATTTGTTTCACCTCGTTATTTTTTCAAAAATTATATAACATTTTATCGTTATAGTCAATCAATAAAAATGAATGAAATCCTGCAAAAAATCAAAAAATTCTTGCATTTTATATAGGTTTATTGTAAAATAAGTTTCACCTTCGACCAAGGAGTGAGAATTTTGGCAGAAAACATTCAGGAAAAGATTGATTCGGTTTATAACACCCTTTCAAAGGGGCACAGAAAAATCGCAGATTACATAAAAGAAAATTACGAAAAAGCTTCGTTTATGACTGCCGCTTCTCTCGGTCAGACTGTCGGAGTGAGCGAATCAACGGTTGTCCGTTTCGCTTCGCATATCGGATTTGACGGCTATCCCGAATTCCAGAAGCATCTTCAGGAAATGGTCAAGAATAATCTGACGAGCATTCAGCGGATGGATGCCGCTTTTGCCGCAGGTGATGAAGACCTTCTCGACAGAGCCTTTGCCGCCGATATTGAAATGATTAAAGGCACAAGAGAGTCGGTTTCGAGGTCAGCCTTTGCAGGTGCGGTTGAAGCCATCAACAACGCAGAAAAAATATATATTTTGGGAGTCAGAAGCTCTGCATCTCTTGCAGGCTTTGCGGCCTTTTACTTAAGTTTAATCTTTGATAATGTTGTTCTCGTTGACACCTCTGCCGCAAGCGAAATGTTTGAGCAGATGTTCAGAATATCGGATAAGGATGCCTGCATAGCAATCAGCTTTCCGAGATATTCCAACAGAACGGTAAAGTCTCTTGAATTCGCAAAGTCAAGAGGAGCTTCGATAATTTCGATAACAGACGGTCAGATGTCACCCATAGCGGAATACGCAAGTCATCTTCTTGTTGCCAAAAGCTCAATGGTTTCTTTCGTTGATTCCCTTGTTGCACCCTTAAGTCTTATCAACGCTCTTATTGCGGCGGTTGCAAAGGAGAGAAACGAAGAGGTTCATGCAAATCTTGAAGCTCTTGAAGAAATATGGAAGCAGTATCATGTTTACAGCAACGGGGAGGATAAGAAATGAATAATTCCGTGCTTGTTGTCGGAGCAGGAGCCGCAGGCTTGACGGCGGCAGGCTCTGCGGCTGAATGCGGAGCGAGAACGGTTATTCTTGAACGCAATGACCGCCCCGGCAGAAAGGTTATGATTACCGGCAAGGGCAGATGTAATGTAACAAATAATTGCTCTTCGTTACAGACACTCATTTCAAATGTTCCCCGAAACGGAAGATTTCTTTACGGTGCATTCTCAAGATTCATGCCAACAGATGTGATTGATTTCTTTGAGAGCAGGGGAGTTGAGCTGAAGACCGAAAGAGGAAACAGAGTTTTTCCCGTTTCGGATAAAGCTGTTGACATAGTTGATGCTCTTTCGGAATACGGTTATCGCAATTCAAAGATAATCAAAGGCAGAGCCGTTAAGCTCATAACCGAGGACGGCTGTGCTGTCGGAATAGAAACAGAAGACGGCGAAACGATTTATGCCGATAAAATAATCATTGCAACAGGCGGACTTTCATACCCTGCAACAGGCTCAACCGGCGATGGCTATGAGCTTGCAAAGCAGGCAGGTCATACCGTAACGGAGCTTAAACCCTCTCTTGTCCCTCTTGAAATCCACGAGGGATTTTGCAGCGAGCTTATGGGGCTTTCTTTGCGTAACACCGCAATCAAGGTTGTTGATACCGAAAAGAACAAAGAAATATATTCCGATTTCGGAGAAATGCTTTTCACTCATTTCGGCGTTTCGGGTCCGATGATTCTCAGTGCAAGTGCACATATGAGAGACATGAAAAAAGGCAGATATAAGATTATCATTGACCTCAAACCTGCTCTTTCGGAGGAACAGCTCGATGCAAGAATTCTGCGTGATTTTTCGGAAAACACAAATAAGAATTTCATCAATGCTCTTGACGGACTTCTGCCGAAAAAGCTTGTTCCCGTAATTGTAAAATTGAGTAAAATCCCGATGTCCACTAAAGTAAATCAGATAACCCGTGAGCAGAGAAAATTTCTTGCGGAGCTTCTGAAAAATCTTACGGTAACCGTAACCGATTTTCGCCCCGTTGAAGAGGCGATTATAACCTCGGGAGGAATTGATGTTTCGCAAATCAATCCGAAAACCATGGAATCGAAGCTTGTGAAAGGACTATATTTCGCAGGAGAAGTTATAGATGCTGACGCATACACAGGCGGCTTCAATTTGCAGATTGCCTTTTCAACCGGCAGACTTGCAGGCTTAAGTGCCGCAGAAACGGAGTGATATTATGAATAATAATGTAATAAATGTTGCTATTGACGGTCCTGCCGGAGCGGGAAAAAGCTCCGTTGCAAAGGCGGTAGCCGCAAAGCTCGGCTTTATTTATGTTGACACGGGTGCACTTTACCGTGCAATAGGTGTTAACGCTCTGCGTAATGGCGTTAAGACAAATGACAGATCCGCTGTTGCCGGAACTCTTTCTGATGTTAAGGTTGAGCTTGCTTTCGTGAGCGGTGTTCAGAAGGTTCTTCTTAACGGAGAGGATGTTTCTGTGGAAATCAGAACTCCCGAAGCTTCAATGGCGGCTTCCGATGTTTCGGCGGTTCCCGAGGTCAGAGACTTCCTTTTTGACCTTCAGAGAAATATTGCAAAAGAGAATAATTGCCTCATGGACGGCAGAGATATAGGAACGGTTGTTCTTCCCGATGCAAGGGTCAAGATTTTTTTGACCGCATCGCCTGAAATCCGTGCAGGCAGAAGATATAAAGAGCTTATCGAAAAAGGTTCGCAGGTTGAATTCAAGGATGTACTTGAAGATTTGATAAAAAGGGACTATAATGATTCGCATAGAGAGATAGCTCCCTTAAAGCCTGCGGAGGACGGAATAATCATTGACACCTCGGAGCTTGATTTCGAAGGCTCTGTCAATGTAATCATAAATGCAATCAAGGAGAAAATGTAATGAAAGGCTTTGACTATTCAACCATTCCACACAGTAAGTTTTATGATAAATTCAAACCAATCGGCGGAGCATTCGGAAGGATGTATTTTGATTTCGATTTTGTAGGAACCGAAAACATTCCCAAGGAAGGCGGTTTCATTATTGCCGCTAATCATATTCACGCCATTGACCCGGGCGTTATCGGACTTGGAATTGACGGCAGACAGCTTCATTTCATGGGCAAGAAGGAGCTTTTTGAAAAGCCGCTTTCGAGATGGTTCTACACAAAGCTCAACGGCTTCCCCGTTGTCAGAGGCGGAGCGGATACCGAAGCTCTTAGGTTTGCGGTCAGAATTGTCAAGGAGGGTCATATTCTCGGAATTTTCCCCGAGGGAACACGCTCCGAAGACCAGAAACCCAAGAGACCGAAGAACGGAGTTGCAAGAATTGCCAAGGCGGCTCACGCAAATGTTCTTCCTGTTGCTATCATTAATAATGACAAGTTCAAATTCCGTTCAAGATATACGGTCAGATTCGGAAAAATGATTCCCTATGAACAGCTCGGTCTGACGGAGGATGGCGGAAGAGAAGAGCTCAAGAATGCTTCCGATTTCATCATGGACAGAATAATTGAGCTTTGGGAGGAAGGACATTGCAGATAACTCTCGCAAAAACCGCAGGCTTCTGCTTCGGCGTTGACCGTGCGGTTGAGATGGCGTATGCCCTTGCCGACAAAAAAACAAATGCCGTAACTCTCGGTCAGCTTATTCATAATCCACAGGTGACGGAGGACCTCACTTCAAAGGGCGTTCCCGAAATTTCCGTTCCCGAAGAAGCGAAAAAGGGTCAGACCGTCATTATCCGTGCACATGGTGTTGCGGAAAGTGTTTATTCCGCTCTGCTTGCAACAGGATGCGAAATCTGCGATGCAACCTGCCCGTTTGTTAAAAAAATTCATAAAACGGTGAAAGAAAATTCAGATGAAAACAGACCGGTTATTATTGCCGGTGACCCGGAGCATCCCGAAGTGAAGGGAATAAAGGGTCATTGCCCTGACGAAGCGTATATTGTTTCATCTGTTGATGATGTTGATAAACTTTTTTCCGAAAATGAAAAACTTGCCGAAAAAGAGCTTGTTGTTGTGTCGCAAACAACATTTTCGCAGAATGAATGGAAAAAATGTAAAGAAAAAATAAAAATATACTGTACAAATCCGATTTTTTTTGATACAATATGTGATGCAACCCGAAAAAGGCAGGATGAAGCTTCGGAGCTTTCGAAGAAAAGCGATGCGATGATAATTATCGGGGGCAGACACAGCTCGAATACGGCGAAGCTTTTTGCCGTATGCAGCGAAAACTGCGACACATTTTTGGTGGAAAGAGCCAATGAGCTTTTTACCATAGATTTTTCCAAATACGCCGAAATCGGCGTGACGGCAGGGGCATCAACCCCTTCCGCAATAATTAAGGAGGTACTTTTTGCAATGTCCGAAATCGTAAAAGAAACCGAAAATATTCAGGTAGAGGAGGTGCCTTCTGAAGCAATGACAACTGAAGAGATGGATTTCTCAGCAGCTCTTGAAGCTTCTCTGAACAGCATGAGTTCTGATCAGAAAGTCAAGGGTGTTGTTATGGGTATTACCCCGACAGAAATCCAGGTAGATATCGGCAGAAAGCACGCAGGCTTTGTTCCTATGGATGAATACAGTGCAGATCCCCATGCTGATGCCGCAAAAGAGCTCAAAATCGGTGACGAAATTGACCTTATCATCATGAAAACAAATGATGCTGAAGGAACTGTTATGCTTTCAAAGAAACGCTTTGATGCTCAGAAATCGTGGGTTGACATCATTGACGCAGAAGCAGACGGCAGAATTCTCGAAGGAACGGTTATCGAGGTTGTTAAGGGCGGCATTCTTGTTGCCTGCAGCGGTCTTCGTGTTTTCATTCCCGCATCACACGCAACAGAGCGTAAGGGCGATTCTCTTGAAGAGCTTGTTAAGACAACAGTTAATTTCCGCATTCTCGAGGTAGACAAGCAGCGTAGAAGAGCTGTCGGCTCAATCCGCAATGTTCTCAGAGATGCAAAGAAGGAAGCTTCGGAAGCATTCTGGGCACAGGCAGAGGTCGGTCAGAAGTATCACGGCGTTGTTAAGTCGCTCACAAGCTACGGTGCATTCGTTGACATCGGCGGAATTGACGGCATGGTACATATTTCCGAGATGAGCTGGAAGCGTATCAAGAATCCTGCTGAAATCTTTGAAGTAGGTCAGGAGGTTGATGTTTATATCAAGGCTCTTGATGCAGAGAAGAAGAAAATTTCTCTCGGTTACAGAAGAGACGAAGATAATCCGTGGGAAATCCTCAAGAAGGATTATCCCGAAGGCACAGTTGTTAACGCTGAAATCGTCAGCCTTACAACATTCGGTGCTTTCGCAAAGGTTATCCCCGGAATCGAAGGACTTATCCATATTTCACAGATTGCTGACCGTCGTATCAACAAGCCCGAAGATGTTCTTTCAGTCGGCGACAAGGTTGACTGCAAGATTATTGCTGTTGATTATGATAAGAAGCGTGTCAGCCTTTCTATCCGTGCTCTTATTGAGAAGGAAGAAGCTGAGGAAGCTGAAGCTGTTGAAGCTCCCGCAGAGGAATCAGCAGAATAAGTTTGATTTTCAGCCGCCCGCAGTTGGTTCTGTGGGCGGTTTTTCAGTATTTGGAGTGATTTTGTATGGCTTCCGATAAAGGAAGATTTCTCGGGCCGCTATTTTGCATAAGTGCGGCTCTCATTTGGGGTTTATCATTCGTTTTTCAGAGCGAAGGAAGCGGAATGGTTGAAACCTTCACATTCAACGGAATAAGAACCTTTCTCGGCGGACTTGTGCTTATTCCGATTGTTGCGTATACATTTCTGAAGCAGAATAAAGGTCTCGCTAAGGAAGAAAGACAGAAATTTCCGATTAAGGATGTTTTTATCGGAGGTCTCTGCTGCGGAATTCCTCTTTTTTTCGGAGGAAATCTACAGCAGGAAGCATTCTGTTATCTTGATGCAGGTAAGGTTGGGTTCATAACTGCTCTTTATATGCTTCTTGTGCCGATTTTCGGTTTGTTTCTCAAGCAGAAAGCAAGGTTGAATATCTGGGTCGGAATTGCCTTCGGTGTTTTCGGCTTGTTTCTTTTAAGCGTCAAAAAAGGTGATTTCAGCCTCGGAAAAGGCGAAATCATAACAATTCTCGGAGCTGTTGCTTTTGCGGCACAGATTATTGAGATTGACCGTTTTTGCCGAAAGGTGGACTGTGTTGCTCTTTCGTGTATGCAGTTTCTCATCGCAGGCGGACTGTCAATTATTTGTATGTTTATTTTTGAAGCTCCGAGTATTCCTGCAATCAAAGGAGCGGGAATGCAGATTCTTTACGCAGGTGTTATGAGTTGTTCCTGCGCATTCACCTTTCAGGCAATCGGTCAGAAATATTCGGAGCCTGCCGCCGCTTCGATTCTCCTTTGCCTTGAATCGGTATTCTCTGTTATTTTCGGCTGGATTATTCTCGGTCAGTCACTTAATGCAAGAGAACTGACGGGTTGTGCAATAATGTTTGTCGGCATTATTCTTACTCAGTTGCCTTCCGAAATGTTTACAAAGAAAAAAATAAAAGGGTGATTAGTGTTGTTTAACAGAATAATTAGTTTATTTGTTTCAGCAGTTTTGACTTTTTCCGGTTTTCAGTTTCTTTCCCCGGATGAATTTATTGACAGCTTTTTTGAAACAGTTTTCGGAATACCCTTTACTTCATCATCAATCAACGGTGATTTTTTTAATGATATTACCGAAAATGATATTGAAGTTATCGGCACGGATTTCGGTATCGTCAGAAACCGCATGGTTATTGCTGTTGAAGCAGAATCAAGCTTCGGAGAAAAGCACGATTTTTTCAAAAAAGAAAATCTGAAGGTAATCGGCTGGTGTGCACCTGTTGATATATATATTGTTAAATGTGAGCAGTCTGATAATTCTTCGATAAAAAAGGAATGTGACAGACTTCTTGAAAATGACTTGATAAAGCTTGCAAAGCCGCTGACCGTTTCAAGGAACGAACCTCAGGGAACACCGAATGATCAGTATTATCTTTTCGATGAGCTTGAGGAAAGTGATTGGGATGAATTGAATCCCGGTGGCTCAGAAGCGTGGCTTGAAATGGTTGATGCAAGGCAGGCGTGGGATTATGAGGACCTTTTCAAATCCGTTAAAATAGGGGTTGTCGATAGTGGCTTTTCAAGAAATCATCCCGAGCTTAATGGCAAAATCAAATTTCCGAGCTTCTGGGCTAAATTGATTAATTACCCTGATTATCACGGAACCCATGTTGCAGGGATGATTGCCGCAAACAGAAATGACGGAATAGGTGTGGCAGGTCTGTGCAGCCACGCAACTCTCGTCTGCTACGATTGGGATACGCTTTTCACATGGAGCACCGACCTTTCTCCTCTTTTCGGTCTTGTTGCCATTGTCAAGGCAGGTGCAAAGGTTGTTAATTTCTCGTTGGGAAAATCAGCTTCGATAAAAGATATTTCCGGTAAAAGTGTTAACAATGCCATAGAAAACGATGCGACTATTGCCTATCATTATATGTCTTCTCTCATTAAAAAGGGATATGATTTTCTTTGCGTTCAATCATCGGGCAACGGTAACAATTCCGGAGATCCCATTGATGCATATTATAACGGAATTTTCTGTGGAATAACGGAAGACGGCGATTATTCTGATATTTCCGATGTTCCTAATGAAGAAATTCTGAAAAGAATTATTGTTGTCGGTTCCACATCCTATGATTCCGTAAAAGGATATGTTCAGAGTGACTTTTCAAATGTCGGTGATCGTGTTGATATAGTTGCTCCCGGTGAAAACATAATCAGCACAACAACAGGCAAAACCTACACCTATCTTTCCGGCACTTCAATGTCAACTCCTGTTGTTACTGCTATTGCAGGTCTTATCTGGTCTGTAAATCCCGATTTCACATCCGAACAGGTTAAGAATATTATTCTTGAGAATAATTATCGCATTTCAAAAGTAAATGGTTCTCTTTCCGATGAATCTGAAAAAATTGCGAGAGAAATTCCCATCGCAAATGCAAATATGTGCGTTATGGAAGCGATATATGAAACATATTCAGATTATGGAGTTGTAAGCGGTGTTGTTGATCTCAAGGGAGAAAAGAATGCAACGGTTTCCTTTAACGGAAGAAGCTATACTGTGTTTTCAAACGGAGTATTCTTCTTCGTTGCCAAATCGGGAAGCGGAACGCTTAAAGCTACTCTTTCGAGCGGAGAAGAACTGCTTTCAAAGGAAATAACGGTAAATTCAAAGCAGCTTTGTATGGTTGATGATTCGGTAGAAAGCGTTAATTTTCTTTCCGAATCCGGCACATTGGAATTATTATCAAAATAAAAAGAGGTTATAGTTATGGCAGAAATCAAGAAGCATTGGTATAAGGAAATGTCCGTTTATCAGATATGGACAAGAAGCTTTTGCGACAGCAACGGCGACGGAATCGGAGACCTTCCCGGAGTTTACAGTAAGCTTGATTATATCAAGAGCCTTGGCGTTGACGGAATCTGGTTTTCGCCGATATTCCCGACTCCCAACGCTGATTACGGCTATGATGTTTCGGATTATAAAAACATCAATCCCGAATTCGGTACTCTTGATGATTTTAAAATGATTCTTGAGGGTGCACATGAGCGTGGAATGAGAGTTTTCATGGATCTTGTTGTCAATCATACCTCGGATGAACATGAGTGGTTCAAGGAGGGTGCAAAGGATGTCAACAGCCCTTATCATGACTATTATTTTTGGCGAAAGGGCAGAAAGAACGGCAAAAAGCCGCCAAATAACTGGCTTTCCGTTTTTGAGGGCGGCGCATGGGAATACAACAAGGATATTGATGAATATTATCTTCATGTTTTCGCCAAGAAACAGCCTGACCTCAACATGGATAACCCGAAGGTTCGTGAAGAAGTCAAGAGCATAATCCGTTTCTGGCTCGATATGGGCGTTGACGGCTTCAGAGAGGATGTTATCACATTCATTTCAAAGGATGAAGGTCTTCCCAACGGATTTCCTCTTCCGATTGCAACGGGTGTTGAGCATTATAAGCACGGACCTCATCTTGAAGAATACCTCGATGAATTCAGAGCTGTTCAGGAGGAATATGATTGCTTCGTTGTCGGCGAAGGTCCGCAGACAACTCTCAAGGATGCGGTTAATTTCTGCTCCGAGGGACCGGGTAAAAAGCTTGATATGCTTATTTCCTTTGACCATATGAATGCGGATTGCTTTGCAGTTGACTGGATAAAAACTCCCTTCAATCTCCGCAAGCTCAAAAAAACCTTTGATAAGTGGCAGACCGCAATGTACGGCAGAGGATGGAACTGCCTTTATATCGAAAACCACGACCATGCAAGAATTATTGACAGATACGGCGACCTTAATTACAGAGTTGAAAGCGGAAAGATGCTTGCAACAATGTATACCATGCAGTGCGGAACTCCGTTCATTTATCAGGGACAGGAAATCGGCATGACCAATATCGAAATCAATAACATCAATGATTATAAGGATGTTATGACCTTCAATAATTATCGCCTTTTCAAGAATATTCTGCATTACAGCGAAGAAAAGTTTCTCAAGCTTTCAAGTCAGGTTAACCGTGAAAATGCGAGAACTCCCGTTCAGTGGAATTCGGAAAAGAATGCCGGCTTCACAACTGCCGACAAGGCTTGGTTCAACATCAATCCGAATTATACCGATATTAATGTTGAAGCCGCCGAAAAGGACGAAAATTCACTTCTTAATTATTACAGAAAGCTTATTAAATTCCGCAAGGAAAATGAGGTCTGCATTTACGGCGATTTCAAACAGCATTATAAATTCAGCAAAGACCTTTTTGTTTATGAAAGAAATTATGAGGGCAAAAGAATGCTTGTTGTTTGTTCATTCTCTGCTAAACCTGTTCATTTCAAGGCTCCTGAGGGATTTGAACTTTCGAAGGGCAAGGTTGCCGTTTCAAACTATGAGGTTACCGATACAAGCCTTAACAACTTCATGACAAGACCATACGAAGCAAGAGCTTATCTTTTTGATTAAGGAACCGCTGAATAAATGCGTCATAGCATCTTTTGGGTCTGTTTTGGTGTGAAATACACAAAGTATATCTGCGGTTTTGTGCCTTTTTCACGCTGAAAACATACTCAAAAATCTTGCTTGCCGATTTAATCAGCGTTTCCTTGGAAATATTGCCCACCCCTCGGGGGTGGGTATTCTAAAGGGGAATAACATGAAATTTTCATCTTCATTTATATATGCATCGCCTGAATTTACAGAGTTTGAAAGGTTTGTTGCCGCTCCGTATTTCCGAAAGGCTCTTTCCTTTGACGAGCTTCCCGAAAAATGTGAAATCACTCTGACCGGGCTTGGATTTTATCGCCTTTGGGTCAACGGTATTGAAATAACAAAGGGAAAGCTTGCTCCCTATATTTCCAACCCGAATCATATTGTTTATTATGATAACTATGATATTGTGAAATATCTCAAAACAGGCGAAAATGTTTTCGGATTCATGCTCGGCAACGGTATGCAGAATGCACCGGGTGGAGCTATATGGAATTTCCATAAGGCAGATTTCAGAGGTGCTCCGAGATTTGCCTTCTGCATTGAATATGAATCAGACGGAAAAGCTTATTCCGTTGAAGCTGACGAAAGCGTTAAGTGGAGCCGTTCTCCGCTTTATTTTGATGACCTTCGTTGCGGAGAAAGATATGATGCAAGGAATGAACAGGATGGCTGGAATGAAGTCGGCTTTGATGATTACGAATGGAATAACGCAGTTTTCTGCGATGCTCCGAAGGGCGAAAAGAGACTTTGCGAAGCCGAACCCGTAAAGCCGACAGGTGAAATTCTCAAACCTGTTTCAATCAGAAAGGGTGAGCTTGATTATTTCATCCCGAATGAAGCAGTTGCCAATATTGTTCCGCAGGAGTTGCCTGACGAACGCAAGGGCTACATCTATGATTTCGGTGCAAACAGAACGGGCATTTGCCGTCTGAAGATAAAGGGAAAAGCAGGTCAGAGAATAGAACTGCAGTTTGCCGAGCATCTTTCGGATGAAGGTAAGGTTTTTTATGCGAATATTGATTTTTATCCTGACGGCTATGCACAGAGAGATGTTTATATCTGCAATGGCGAGGGTGAAGAAGCTTTTGAACCTGCGTTTACTTATCACGGATTCAGATATTGCCTTGTTATCGGCATTGAGGATGAACAGGCAACCGAGGATTTGCTTGAGTTTGTTATTGTGAATTCGGAATTAAAGGAATGCGGAAATTTTGCTTGTTCCGATGAAACGGCGAATACTCTCCAGAAAATGTGCAGAAATTCCGACTTATCGAATTTCCATTATTTCCCGACAGATTGCCCTCACCGTGAAAAGAACGGCTGGACAGGAGATATAGCAACCTCTGCGGAGCATATGCTGATGAATATCACAGCTGAAAAAAGCTTCGTTGAGTGGATGAGAAATGTCTGCAAATCGCAGACCGAAAACGGCTGGATTCCTCCGGTTATTCCGAACGGCGACTGGGGAGGGGACTGCGGACCTGCGTGGAACTGCGTTCTGACCTTTGTTCCTTATTATGTTTATCGTTTCAGAGGTAACAGAAAGCTGATGGAGGATACCGCTGACACAATCTATAAACACCTCATTTACAGCAGAAATATGCTCAACGAAAAAGGTCTGATTGATTTCGGAATCGGCGACTGGTGCTGTGTCAGACAGACGGTCAAGGCAACAAGGGAATATGTTACCTCGGTTTATCTTTGTGCATTATGTGACAAAGCTGAATTCATTTTTGATGAACTCGGTATGACCGAAAGAAAAGAGTATGCCGTTAAGCTCTGCAAGGATGTCAAGAAATCAATCAGAAAAAATTATGTTGACATTGAAAATTGCAGAGTTGACACAAATTGCCAGACCTCTCTTGCGATTGCAGTTTATTTTGATATTCTGACTGATGAAGAAAAGCCTGAATTTGTTAGGCTTCTTGTAAAGCTTATTCACGAAAATGATGACTTCATTGATTTCGGTCTTATTGGTGCAAGAACACTTTTCCATGTTCTTTCCGATTACGGCGAAAGCGAGCTTGCTTACAAAATGATAACAAGACCTGAATGGCCGTCATTCGGAAATTATATCGAAAGAGGCTTCACTTCAATTCCCGAGGATTTTCAGATGGATGGCAAGAGGATTGATTCGCTCAACCATCATTTCATGTGCGATATTTCGAACTGGTTTATTTCGAGGGTTGCAGGTCTCCGATATAATCCCGGCGGCAGGAATTTAAGAGCAATGGTATTTGAACCGGCATTTATTGAAAAGCTGAGCTTTGCAGAAGGTTATTTCGATTGCGAATTCGGAAAAATAACAGTCAGATGGGAAAGAAACAATGATGAAATCATTGCAAAAGCTACCTTCCCGAAGAAAATTGAATGCAGTTTTATTGCTCCGAAGGACTTTGAAATTGTTTCTTCAACCGTTAATGAAGTGTCCGCAGATTATAAATTAAAGCGTCATTGACAAATCGACTTATCAGCTGTCCCGAAGTCAATCTGATAGGAAATTAGCAATAGCAAAATGAAACAATCGGTTTTTTGACCGTTATTGTATTGAATATTGTCTGGATTTATGTTATTATTTTGAAAAACTCAAGTGGAAGTAATAAAAATGGATTGTAATTTCCTTTGTGAAAAGAAGCTTGCGGCTGAATCTCCGCTTCTTCATCGGTTATTTAAAGATTCTGTTGTCGTTCTTCAGAATATTCTGACCTCGTATCAATCAATTTTTCCATCATATACTGACCATTCCTCGCTTCATTCGATGCAGGTTGCAAATTTCTGCAATAATCTTATTGCCGAAAACATCAGCAAAATGACCGCTACGGAATGCTTTGTGCTTCTGATGGCGTGTTATCTTCATGACACAGGCATGGGTATTCCCGAAAATGAAATCAATGATTATTTTGATTCTCTCGGTCTTACTCCGGAGGATTCAACATTTGAAATTAAGGAGTGTATACGGAAAAATCATAATGATTTCAGCAGTGTGTTTGTAAAGAAGAAAAGCAATTTCTTTGATTTCCCGAATGAAGCAATTGCAACAGCCATTGCAGAGGTTGCAAGAGGTCACAGAAATGTTGACCTGTTTGATGAAGAAAATTATCCTTCTGAAATTGATGCAGGTGAATTCGGAAGGATACGCCTGCCTTATCTTGCTTCTCTTATCCGCCTTGCAGATGAAATTGACATTGCCGCAGACAGAATTCCTCTTTTGCTTGTTGATTATGAGCTTGTTGCACTTGATGAAAAATGCGTCAGAGAACATGAAAAGCACAGGGCAATCAGGCATCTGATTATCAACAGTGATAATCTTGTTATGCAGGTTCATACGGATGATGAATCTCTGTTTGAAGAGATTTGTCAACTGCGGAATAAGGTTAAAAACACCCTCGATTATTGCAGAAGGGTTGTTGAAAAACGAACACCTTTTGTTCTCGCCCAGAATGATATATTAATCGACAGAATATGAAAAAAGAGCCGTTGTCGGCTCTTTTTTGCGTGCTGTTATCTTGTAAAACACTTGAGTGAATATCTGTTATCTTTAATCATTTTTGCAACATCAAATGAATCCTTCGGAAGCTCTTCAAAGATTACTCCGCCCGGTTCCATGCCTGTTTCTCTGTGGAAATCCGAACCGGAGGTCATTCTTAACGAGTATTTTTCAGCCCATCTGTAAGCTATTTCGTTGCTTGAATTATGACCGCCGTGGCCGTTGTAAACCTCGATGCCGTCAAGCAATTCAGGCTCCATAACAGTCATTCCTTCTCTGAACGGATGTGCCTGAATGATGGTGAGGTTATGGTTTTTTGCAAACGGAACGAAGTCTTCAAGCGATTCAATCTGCGAGAGCGGATTGGCTCTTAAAAAATCTTTGCCGATTCCGTAAACAAGATAGTCATTATCATTCTCAAGAAAACGAAGCTCCATGCCGAGTATAACCGTGAAATTCTCATCCTCAAGAGCTTTTGCATTGTCATATCCCTTGAAGAAATTTTCAATCTGAATGCTGTATTCAGCTCCGAGCTTTCCCATATTTCTTTTGTTCATATGGTCGGTTATGATGATTCCGTCATAACCGAGTTTTTTATATCTTTCGGCAACCTCTGCTGCAGAAATTTTTCCGCATGAGCTTGATTCCGAAGTGTGAACGTGTGTGTCAAAAAGATAGCCTTCCATTGTTAACCCCCCAATTCAGTTAGGATGGATTATACACCTCAAAATAAAAGTAATCAATAGATTTTAATATTTTTCTGATTTTTTGCGACAAAATTATACTGCCGGAACGGAATATAATTATTTCGGAAGGGCGGTATGAATTTGAAAACGGTTATTTACGCCGATGCGCTTGTTTTTATCAATTTAATTCTGAATTATCTTTTGCTTCGTGTTGCCGCAAAAATAACATCCTCGGAAAGCAATGCTTTGAGACTTCTTGCCGCTTCCGCTTTCGGCGGCACATATTCGTTGATTATTTTTGTTGACGGAATTCCCGATTTGCTGATTCTTTTTATCAACATCGTTTTTTCCTTATTGATGGTTCTGATTGCTTTCAGGGTTGATTCAGTTAAATCTTTTCTGAAAAAAACTGCGGCATTCTTTCTCGCTCATACAGCATTCGCAGGGATTATGCTTCTGCTCTGCACCTTTGTTTTCAACGATTCAGCTGTATATAAAAACGGAGCGGTATATTTCGATTTGAACATATTTACTCTAACCGTTTCGGCGGTGGTATGTTATGCAGTACTCAGCATAATTTCCCGTTTCACCAAGAGCAGGTCTCCGACTGAATGCGTTTACGGCGTCAGAATTTCCGCATATGGAAAATCCGTAGATGTGAAGTCTCTTTTCGATACGGGAAACGCTCTGACAGACAGCTTTTCCGGGCGACCTGTTGTTATCTGTGAGATGTCATATGCCGAGAAGCTTTTGCCTGATGAAACAAAAGACGACAAGGGCTTTTTCGATTTGACAAAGCTTAAAGGCTTCAGACTTATACCTTATTCAACAGTCAGTGGAGCGGGAGCTTTGCCTGCCTTTCCCGTTGACGGAATATGCCTTTTCGGCAAAGACAGGTCAGGGACAGTTGATAATCTGTTTGTTGCCGTAACAGAAAAAAAGCTTGTTTCGGGCGACTATTCGGCTTTGTTCGGAATGCCCGTTTATGAATCAGTCAACTGGAGAAAAAACGAAAGAAGGAATCGCATTGAAAAAAATAATTGCAAAACTGAAAGAAATAAAATTCCGTTTGATTTCAAGGATTTTCAACACGGAAGTGAATTACATAAACGGTCCGGAAACTTTGCCGGCACCGCTGACAGGAGAAAAGGAGCTGGAGTGTCTGCAAAGGCTCGAAGAAGGGGATAAGGAAGCAAAGGATAAGCTGATTGTTCATAATCTTAGGCTTGTTGTCTATATTGCGAGAAAATTTGAGAATACCGGAGTGCCTGCCGAAGACCTTGTTTCAATCGGAACTCTCGGACTTATAAAGGCAATAAATACCTTCAGACTTTCGAAGAATATCAAGCTTGCAACCTATGCCTCAAGGTGTATTGAAAATGAAATACTCATGTATCTTCGGAAAACGAATTCCATTCGCACGGAGGTTTCTTACTATGAACCGCTCAACATTGACTGGGACGGAAACGAGCTTCTTCTTTCGGATGTGCTCGGAAGCGAACCGGATGAGGTTTACCGTGACCTTGAATGGGAGGATGAGCGTTCAAGGCTGTATAAAGTCGTATCAAATCTGAATAAGAGAGAACGACAGATTATGACGATGCGTTTCGGAATCGGAGGAGGAAGGGAATATACGCAGAAGGAGGTTGCAGATGAACTCGGAATATCGCAAAGCTATATTTCGAGACTCGAAAAAAGAATTATAGATAAAATAAAAAGAGAGGTATAAATAATTGCGTTGCTCTTGACAAAATCCTTTTTGTAGTATAAAATCTGTGTATCTATATAAAAATAAGATGTTGAAAAATGAAGTAGAAATAAATTGACGGGAGTGGAAAAATTAGTGAGCGACAACATTAAAGACCTTGTTGACCAGGCAGCCAACGGCAGTGTTGACGCAATGGCAAAGCTTTACTCGCTGACTCTTAAGCCTTCGTTCTTCCTTGCAAATGAACTTTGTGCCGATGAAAAAGCGGCAACAGAGGTTGCTTCAAAAGCATACGCAAGAGCATTCTGCAATATTTCAAAGCTTAAAAAGCCCGAATCCTTTGAGCTGTGGATGAAGCAGAATATCGCAGTTGCATATAAAGAGAGCAGAAAATTCAATTTTGAGGATGCCGAAACAATTGCCGATGATGGTTCAACGGAATTTCTTTCGGAAAACACTCTTCTTGATAATGAAAAAATCCTTTCCGTTTCGGAAGCTGTAAAGGCTCTTAAGCCGGAGCTTAAGGCGGTAACGATTTTCCATTATAATAATGGTATGGCTGTTCCCAACCTTGCAAAGCTTCTCGGCATAAGCGATGAAGCGGTCAATGCCTTTCTTTCAAAGGCAAGAGCCTGTATTCTTCTCTGGTCGGGTGCAGAGGGTGCAGATGCAGAAAAAACTAACCCCGTGCCTGTTCTTACGAGAATATTCCAGCTCAAGGAAGCCGTTGCGGAGATTCCGGCTGATTCAGTCAGAGAAATTTTCAGCTACGCTTTCGGAGAATATAAAAATTCACTTGTCAAGAGTGCGTTTGCCGCTCCTCCTTCAATTGAAGAAGCTGAGCCAGTGAAGGAAGAGCCGAAGCCCGAGGAAGAGAATAAAGCTGATGTAGGTGAAGGCGACAATGTGATTTCCTTCAAGCAGAAAATCAGCGAAATTCTTTCGCAGAAGCCCGAAGAGACTCCCGCAGAGGAAAAGTCAGAGGCGTCTGCTGAGGATGAAGACGGTCTGATTATTCCGGGATTTAATAACAGCTCAAATGAATACGGTTCAGAACCCGTCTTCGATTCTGAAAAAGAAATTGCTCCGAAGAAGACCCCCGATGCAAAGAAATTCAATCTCAACATTCCCTTGCTGAATAAAATCAATTTCAAGAAGATTGATTTAAGCTTCTTCCCTGCATTTATCAAGAAAATCGGAATCAAGAAAATAATAATCGCAGTTGTTGCAATTATTGCGGTCATTGCCGCAATATCGGGAATTTCCAAAGCGGTCAAATCCTCAAAGGAAAAGAAGGCACAGGCCGCAATTCCTCAATATACCTGGATTGCAGGTGGATTTGAGGACTGCGAGGAGCTTGAATATCTCAACGAATATTTCTGCGTGTTCAAATCAAGAACAACAGGTAAATACGGCTTGATTGATTATAACGGAACCCTTCTTCTTCAGCCGAATTATGATGAATTTTCAAACTGCGGAAACGGAAGAGATTACACAAACAGAAGCAGTTATCATACAATTGTCAAGGTCGGAAGCGTTAACCATGAGGTAACATATCTTGACGGTCAGGTTAATGTTTCAGAAGAGGTTTATAAGCCTTTGAGCATAGTAATCGAAAGTCTCGACAGCAAGAATTATGTTGAGCGTGACCGCTTCTTTGAAGGCTACGCCGCCGCCCAGAACAGTAAGGGACAGTGGGGTTACATCAGCAAGGAAACGGATAAAAAGGTTATTCCCTTTGAATATCAGGCAGTCAATGATTTCACCGATATGCAGTCAAATGACTATTGCAGACCGGTAACAGGCGGTCTTGTTGCAGTTAAGAAGGACGGAAAGATGGGAATTATCAATCTTGATAACGAAATCATCGCCCCGTTTGAATATGACAATATCATGCCCGGCAAGAACGGAATTTTTATTGCAAAGAAGGACGGCGAATGGGGTGTAATCCTCACCGGCTCCGCAATGAACACATTTGCCGGAATCAACCTTTCAATCAACGCTGCGGCAGTTGTTCCCTCGGGCGTTGCTTCAACACCGATAGCTTCCTATGTTGTCGGCGAATACGGAGCAAATGTCAGAGAGGATGCAGGCTCTGAATTTGACCTTATTGCTGAGCTTTCGGAGGGCGAAAAGGTTGATGCATACGCAAGAAAGGATTCCGAAAACGGAACGGAATGGGTTTGCATTCTTGTTGAAGGTCAGTATGGCTGGGTTTCAATGAGCACTCTCGAGGTCAATTAAATAAACAAAATCGTTGAAGGAAAAGAATTTCTTCTTTGTTTCACAGAGAGTCGGTCTCCGAATTATCGGGCTGGAATGACCGTCAGACATATAGAGAAGAAAGGGCCGTTCCCGAGTCCGCCGTGAGGAACGGCGGCGTTTATCCTGCGTTAAAAGGAAAAGAGTGGTGCAGTTTTGCACAATTCGGGTGGTACCGCTGTCTTAAGGGCAGTCCCGTCTGAGTTGAGATAACTGCACCTTTTTTTATGTAAATCAAGGGATTTTTCATCCCATTAGGAGGAAATATTATTATGGAATGGATGGGACTTAACGAAATAAGAGAAAAATATCTCTCTTTTTTCGAGTCAAAAGAACATCTGAGAATGCCGAGCTTTTCGCTTGTTCCGCAGGGGGATAAAAGCCTTCTGCTCATCAACGCCGGTATGGCACCTCTCAAAAAGTATTTTACGGGCGAGGTTACCCCTCCCCGCAACAGAGTAACGACCTGCCAGAAGTGCATCCGCACTCCCGATATTGAAAGAGTCGGCATTACAGCCCGTCACGGCACTTTCTTTGAAATGCTCGGCAACTTCTCTTTCGGCGATTACTTCAAGAAGGAAGCTATCAGTTGGGCGTGGGAATTCTGCACGGAAGTAATGAAAATGCCCAAGGACAGACTTTATGTAACTGTCTATGAAGATGAAGCCGGTATTCTCACCGATAACGAGGCCTACAATTTCTGGGCAAACGAAATCGGCGTTGCTCCCGACCATATTTCAAGGCTCGGCAAGGAAGACAATTTCTGGGAGCATGGAGCAGGTCCCTGTGGTCCCTGTTCTGAAATTTATTTTGACCGTGGAGAAAAATTCGGCTGTGGCTCGCCCGACTGTAAGGTTGGCTGTGACTGCGACAGATTTACCGAATTCTGGAACCTTGTTTTCACGCAGTTTGACAGTGACGGAAACGGCAATTATCCCAGACTCAAGAGCTGTAATATTGATACAGGAATGGGTCTTGAAAGACTTGCCTGCATCATGCAGGGAGTTGACAATCTCTTTGAGGTTGATACAGTTCAGAATATCATGAAGCATATCATTGAGATTGCAGGTGTAAAGTATCATGATAACGAGAAGGATGATATTTCTCTTCGTGTTATCACAGACCATGTCAGAAGTGCAACCTTCATGATCGGCGATGGTGTTATGCCATCTAATGAAGGCAGAGGCTATGTTCTTCGCCGCCTTCTCAGAAGAGCGGCACGCCACGGAAGACTTCTCGGCATTGAAGGTACATTCATCTATAAGGTATGCGAAACCGTTATAAAAGAAAACGAAAAGGCTTATCCCAACCTTGTTGAAAAGCATGACCTAATTGTCAAGGTTATCAAGGCAGAGGAAGAAAGCTTCAATAAAACCATTGACACAGGTCTTACTCTTCTTGAAAACCTTATTGCAAACACGGATTCAAAGGTTCTCAGCGGTGCAGATGCGTTCAGGCTTCAGGATACCTTCGGATTTCCGATTGACCTGACAAAGGAGCTTCTTGCCGAAAAAGGCATGAGCGTTGACATTGATGAATTCAACAGACTTTATGCAGAGAGCAGAGCCGCCGCAAGAGCCGCCCGCAAGGATGCAGGTGCAGAGGCGTGGAAGGGCGGAAAGGCTTCTCTGAAGGATATTCCCGCAACCGAATTCCTCGGCTATACCGATTATTCCTGCGATGCAAAGGTTCTTGCAATTGTTGCAAACGGCGAAAGGGCTGATATTGTAACGGCAGATTCCGATGCGGCAATTGTTCTTGACAGAACGGTTTTCTATGGCGAAAGCGGCGGTCAGACGGGTGACATCGGCATTCTCAAAACTGCAAATGCCGTTCTGAAGGTTACTGCAACAAGCAAAACGGCAGACGGAAATATTCTTCATATCGGCAAGCTTGTTGAGGGCGACAGCATTTCCGTAGGTGACAGTGCAAAGGCTGAAATCTGTGTTAAATCAAGAGAAGCCGCCGCAAGAAACCATACTGCCGCCCATCTTCTTCAGGCAGCTCTTCGTGAAGCTCTCGGCACTCATGTTGAACAGGCAGGTCAGCTTGTTAATCCCAATGCAGTCAGATTTGACTTCACTCATTTCTCTGCTCTTACCGCAGAGGAGCTTGATAAGGTCGAAAAGAGAGTTAACGAAATCATTCTCTCAGCTCTTCCCGTTTCAACAACCGAAATGCCCATTGAAGAAGCAAAGAAGCTTGGTGCAATGGCTCTCTTCGGAGAGAAATACGGCGATGTTGTAAGAGTTGTCAAAGCAGGTGACTTTTCAACGGAGCTTTGCGGCGGTACTCATGTTGATAACACAGGTAAGCTCGGACTTTTCAAGATTGTTTCTGAATCATCCGTTGCCGCAGGTGTTCGCCGTATCGAGGGCGTAACAGGCTTCGGCGTGCTTGAATATATCGAAAAGAATAATGAGCTTATCAGAAACACGGCAGTTTCAATGAAGCTTGCAAATGTTTCGGAGCTTGATAAGAGAGCATCTGTCATGATGGCTGACCTCAAGGCAAAGGAAAAAGAAATTGAACAGCTTCGTGGCGAAATTTCACAGCTCAAAACAGGCGACATTATGAGCGGTGCAGTTGATGTCAACGGCGTTAAGCTTGTTGCGGTTACTGTTGATGGTGTTAATCCCGGAGAGCTTCGTTCAATGGGCGATAAGGTTAGAGAAAACGAAGATGCAGTTGCCGTTATCTGCGGAATAAGTGCAGATAAATCAAGTGCGAGCTTTGCCTGTGCCTGCGGAAAGAATGCAGTTGCAAAGGGTGCTCATGCAGGAAACATTGCAAGAGAGGTTTCAAAGCTTGCAGGCGGTTCAGGCGGCGGCAGACCCGACAGTGCAATGGCAGGAACAAAGGATGTTTCAAACATTAAAAACGCAATGGATGCTGTTGCTGAAATTGTTAAAGCAATGATTAAATAAGGAGAAAAGAAGCATGGATGATTGCATTTTCTGCAAAATAGTCAAGGGAGAAATCCCTTCAAACAAGGCATATGAGGATGATAAGGTTCTTGCGTTCTATGACCTTGAACCTCAAGCACCCGTTCATATCCTTATTATTCCGAAAGAGCATATAAAGTCTGCCGCTGAAATAACGGAAGAAAACAGTGCAATTGTTGCTCATATTTTCGAGGTTGCCGCAAAGCTGGCAAAAGAAAAACAGCTTGACGGCGGTTTCAGAATTGTTAATAATGCAGGTGATGACGCAGGTCAGTCAGTCAAGCATCTTCATTTCCACCTGCTTGGCGGAAGAACCTTCGGATGGCCTGCGGGTTGATATATCAAGAAAGGAAGTAAAAAGTTATGTCAGAGTATTACAGAGTTGATATTGCAGGAATGCAGAGGGACCTTCTTCGTTGCCCTCTTAACGAGCATCTTGATATTGCCGCATTCATTCTTTTCGGCGATGTTGAGATTACTGTTCATTCGGCGGCGGAGCTTATCAAAAGACTTCCCGAGTTTGATTACATCATTACTCCGGAAGCAAAGAGCATTCCACTTGCATATGAAATGTCCCGTCAGAGCGGCAAAAAATATTTTGTTGCCCGTAAAAAGCCAAAGCTTTATATGAAAGAACCCGTTATTGTTGATGTTAAATCAATCACAACCGCTTCTCAGCAGACTCTTATTCTCGATTCGGTTGAGGGTGAACAGCTTCGTGGCAAGAGGGTTGTTATTGTTGATGATGTTATTTCAACGGGCGAATCTCTCAAGGCTATGGAAGCACTTCTTTCAAAGTTTGATGCAAACATTGTCGGCGAAGCGGCAGTTCTTGCAGAGGGCGATGCCGCAGAGAGAGACGATATTGTTTTCCTCGGCGTTATTCCTCTTATCGAAAAATAATTAACGGATGTGATGTGCCGTGCCCGTGCCCTTTGCGGTTATCGGATTTACTTTATTTTTTGTTCTCGCAATATTTTTTGAAGCTTCAACAGAAACGACGGTAACAATGCTTATCATTTTTATTGCCGCTCTTCTGGTCAGCATTGCAGTTGAAGTGTTGCGGAAAAACAAGGTTATTCCTGTGGCATTAGCCACGGGTGCGGCGGCATTTATTCTTCTTATTCTATTTAACAAATTTATTTACGCTCCGCAGATGACTTTTGACGGGAATATTTATAACATCAGAGCAGAGCTTACGGATTACCCAGAGCAGAATTACGGAAAGTTTTATTATCCGGCAACCGTAATCTCCGCAAACGGAAAAGATGTTAAAATCAAAACAAGAATTCTCCTCAAGTCTCCTGCGGAAGCCGAACCATATGACATAATAGAGGGCAATTTCAAGTTTTATCGTCTTGGAAGAACCTCTGAAAAAATTCTTGCATCGTATAAAGCTTCGGGAACATATCTCGGAGCATATTCTGTTGACGAGGGCTATAAAGTGATATATCCCGAAAAATCCGAGAAGCCTTTTATGTCAAGGGTTTCAAACCTTCGTGCGTCAATCAGAAAATCTGTTTACCGTATTCTTCCAAATGAATACGGCTCGCTTGCCATAGCTCTTATTCTCGGGGATGACAGCGGTCTTTCCGGGGAAACATTGGCTTCGTTTCGAAATGCGGGAATATCCCATCTAATCTGCGTTTCGGGTCTTCATCTTTCGATATGGGGACTTTTAATTCTGAAAATACTGAGAAAAATCGGCATTGGTCAACGACTTTCGGCAGGACTGACAATTATACCAGTTGTTTTTCTGATGCTCATAACGGGTCTGAATTACTCCATTGTCCGTTCGGGAATTATGATGCTCGTTTTTCTCTTATCGGATATATTATTGCGGCAGAGAGATTCGCTCAATTCGCTCGGCTTTTCTCTTGCCGTTATGGCGGTTGCAAATCCGTTTTCAATGGGTGCAATCGGTCTTCAGCTTTCGGCTCTTTCTTCACTCGGAATTATTCTTTGCAGCAGATACATTCTTCCGGATTTGAAAGAAAAAACCGAGAAAATCAAATATTTTAAAAAACCTCTGTATACGGCGGTAAACGCATTATTGATAACCTGCTCGGCAGTTGCTTTTACATTGCCTGTTCTGGCGGAAATAAATTACGGATTTAACTTTGCCGTATTTCCGACAAACCTTCTGACCGTATGGGCGGCAGGCTACGCAATGGTGCTTTCGGCAATCGGTGCATTGGTCGGATTTATTCCGTTTTCGATATTCAATCTTCCGGGATTTCTCGGCGGTTTATTGTGTAAATATATTATTAAGGCTTCGGAATTTATAAATCATTTTAATTCTCTGAATTTGCGGATAAGTGCCGAAAAGCTATATATATCAATGCTTGCGGCAATGGTATTTGCTGTTATGGCGTTTGTGATTTCCCGGGGAAACAGGAAATTCAAGGCTTTTTCCGTGTTGTTATGCGGAGCGGTTTTTATAGTTTCCATGCTTGTCTCTTCGAATTTTGAAAATAATGAAATGCGTGCAACGGCGATTGATGTCGGCAACGGAACTTCGGTTCTGATTACATACAGAGGTGAAAACATTCTTGTCGGCTGTAACGGAACCGATGATATGACCGAAACAAAAATCGGAGATGCCGTCCGTGATAACGGCGGTTCTGTTGATGCTTTTATTCTCTGCGGCGAAGAGGACGAAATATCGGAGATGATAAGCAGAGATTATCTTGCTCAAACAAATTCCGATACAGATGAAATCAGAACGGAAACGGTAAAATCAAATGGCGGTTATGCTGTTTTTGCCGAAACAAAAGAGGGAGCAATGCTGATTGTTTCTTCGCCGTCTGTTGATTTGAAAGAGCTTCCGCAGAAATTTTTCGAAGCGGATATTCTTTTCACACGGTCAGACCTGCCGAAAAACTATGATAAGGATTGCTTTGAGTTTGCGGTTATTACTGCCGATAAGGTCAGAGGAGAGCTTATTGAAAAATATCTTGCAAACGGCGGAATAAAGTGTGTTTCAACCCGAGGATTCGGGAATGTTTCGGTCAGATGCCGTGATAATTATTATTCTTATGAAAGAAATTAGGGAACCGCTGATTAAATCGACAAGCAAACGCATTTATTCAGCGTTTCCTCAGAAGGAGAGTACCATGCCTGCCATTAATGAATCAGAGCTGAAGGAAAAGATAAAAAATGAACCCCTCGGCATTTATCTTTTCTATGGCGAAGAAAGTTATCTGAAAAAAATATATGTTGACAAAATCGTTTCAAAAACCGTTGACGAGGATTTTGCCGACTTCAATTTTCACACCTTTGACGGCAAGGAATCAACGCTTAATGACATTTATGAAAGTGTTGTTGCCGTTCCGATGATGGCGGAAACAAAGTGCATTCTTGTTAAGGATTATCCTCTTGATGCTCTTGATGAAAATGGACTCGGACAGCTTGAAGCTCTTCTGAAGGATACTCCCGATGACTGTGCTTTGATATTTACCTTTGTTGCATATGAACCCAAAGGAGCAAAATGGACAAAGGTCATAAAATTCTTTGATGCTTTCGGTTCAACCGTAAAATGCGAAAAGAAAACGCAGAGTGAGCTTACAAAAATGCTTGAAAGCGGTGCAAAGAAGCGTTCAAAATTCTTTGCGAGAGGAGCGGCTTCATATCTTATTACCTGTGTCGGAGCTGACCTCAATACTCTTCTTAACGAAATGGAAAAGGTTTGTGCATTTGCCGACGGCGAAGAAATAACCGTTTCCGATATTGATGCAGTATGCGTCAAGAGCCTTGATGCAAAGGTTTTTGATATGATTCGTGACCTCACCGCAGGAAGATTTGACAGCTCCTTTAAGAAGCTTTCTCTTCTCTTTGAGCAGAGAGAGGATGAATTTCAGATTTTAGGTGCACTTATAGCCAATTATTCGGATATTTACAGAGCAAAATCAGCCGTCAAATCGGGCAACAGAGCAGAAAAAGCGGCAGAATTCTATAACTACAAGGGTAAAGAATTCAGGTTGACCAATGCCGCAAGGAACAGTTCCTCCCTTTCTTTTGATGCAATAACCGATTGCATTGAAATTCTCGCTGATGCCGATTCGACTATGAAAAGCTCGGCATTCGATAAAAGACTTGTATTGGAGCAGACTCTTGTGAAGCTTGCAAGAGCAAACGGAAAATAATCATGATTAAGATAAAACAGGCGGTTATCGTTGAGGGAAAGTATGATAAAATCAAGCTTTCGGGAATCATTGATGCACCGATAATTCAGACTGACGGCTTCGGCATTTTCAAGAATAAAGAGCTTCAGAGAATGATTAAGGCGGTTGCCGAGAAAACTGGAATTCTTATTCTGACCGACAGTGATTCGGCAGGCTTTCAGATTCGCTCATTCATCGGCTCAACCGTTGATTCTCAATATATCCGCAACGCATATATACCCGATATTTTCGGCAAGGAGAAACGCAAAACAGAGCCTTCAAAGGAAGGGAAGCTCGGCGTTGAAGGCGTGTCGGAAAAGGTAATTCTCGATGCTCTTGAAAAAGCGGGAGTGCTCTGCGAAGAGGTTGAAGAGCCGGCAAGACCGATAACAAAAATTGATTTGTTTGAGGATGGCTTCACGGGCGGCGAAAACAGCGTTGCTCTTCGTTCTGAATTGCTGAAATATTTCGGATTGCCATCAAGACTGACAACTAATTCGCTTGTTAAGGTTCTCAATTGCATGACAACATATGATGAATATTTAATTGCAGTTAAGGAAATAAAAGGGAGAGAAAAAATATGAGAATCGGTCATGGATATGATGTTCACCGGCTTGTTGAGGGCAGGAAGCTGATTGTCGGCGGAGTTGATATTCCGTATGAAAAAGGTTTGCTCGGTCATTCCGATGCGGATGTTCTTCTTCATGCAATAAGTGATGCTTTGCTTGGGGCGGCAGCTCTCGGAGATATAGGAAAGCTTTTTCCGGACAACGATGCTGAATATGAGGGGGCAGACAGCCTTGTTTTGCTTGCAAAGGTTGTTGAATGCCTTGAAAATAAAGGATTCAGACCATATAACATTGATTGCACAATAATTGCTCAGAAGCCCAAAATGAGACCTTATATTGACGAAATGAGAGCAAATATCGCCAATGCCTGCGGACTTGATATCGGCTATGTAAGCGTCAAGGCAACAACGGAGGAGGGCATGGGCTTTACCGGCAACGGAGACGGAATTTCCGCTCATTCCGTTTGCCTTGTTGTTGAAGAAAATTAATTTTTTGTTAAGAATATTGATTTTATTTGCAATAGGTATCAGGATTGTGATATGATATTTCATCATAATTCAGATATTGTTTCTCAAAACGAAAGGAATTTTCCGTATGATATTTGAGAGTATTTTCGATTTCTTTTCAAAAATCACATCCCTGCATTTCGGGATTCTTGATTTTATAGATATTTGCCTTGTTACATTCTTTATTTACAACGCCATAAAGCTTATCAGAGAAACGAGAGCTTTCCTCCTTGTCAAGGGACTCCTGCTTCTCGGAGTTGTATATTTTGTGATTTATCAGCTTCAGATGCAGGCGAGCTTATACATTTTCAGGCTTGTTTTTCAGAATCTGTTTATTGTTCTCTTTATTCTTTTTCAGCAGGAAATCAGGCAGGTTATTGAAAAAATCGGTAAAAATAATTTTTCAACAATCGGTAATATCCTCAAGGGCGGTCGCAATGACTTAAATGATACCGTCAGAGATTCCGTGATTGAAATCGCAAAGGCGGTTCAACGCATGAGCGACAGCAAAACGGGAGCACTTATCGTTATGGAAAACGAGATGCTTTTAGGGGATATTGTCAGAACGGGAACGCCTGTTGATGCAAAGATTACTCACGAGCTTATCGGCAATGTTTTCTTTCCGAAATCGCCCCTTCATGATGGTGCGGCAATAGTCAGAAGCGGCAGACTTCTCTGTGCGGGATGTGTCCTTCCGCTCACGAAAAGCGAAGATATTTCAAGCGATTTGGGAACAAGGCACAGAGCCGCTCTCGGCATGAGCGAGCAATGCGATGCAATGGTTGTTGTTGTTTCGGAGGAAACGGGAACGGTTTCGATTGCGTTCAAGGGCGAGCTTCGCAGAGACATCAACGAGGCTCAGCTTCGTGAAATTCTTTCGGATTATCTTATCAAAAATGATTTTTCATCGGAAAATAACGGTGGAGTTTTCAGAAAAATATTGAAGGGCTTGAAAAAATGAAAAACAAGAAATTCAATACTGACAATTTATTCAATAACAACAGCTTTCTTATGGTTTTTTCTGCCATGCTTGCCGTTATGATATGGCTTGTTGTTGCGGTTGAATTCAGCCCCGAGGTTACAGTTACGGTTAAGCAGGTTCCTGTTTCGATTGACTACACAACCATCAGCAAAAGCCTTGGTCTTGAGCCGTTCGGAGAAACAAAATTTACTGTTGATGTGACTGTAAAAGGGAAAAAAATAACGGTTGAATCAGATGAAATAATCAACGATTTAAAGGTTGTTGCGAGCACGAATTATGTTAATTCAGTCGGAAGCTATAACCTTCATCTTACTGCCGAAAGCACAAAATTATCATCTGATTTTGAAATTGTATCTCTTTCTGACGAGAATGTTGAAGTTTTCTTCGACTATCCCAAAACGAAGGAATTTGTTGTTGTGCCTGAAATTGACCACAAGGGAGAGCTTGTGCCGGACGGCTATATCACATCGGATATCCTCTTCCCGGAAACGAATGTTGTCAAGGCAACGGGTCCGGAATCCGAAATCAACAGAATTGAAAATATTGTTGCTTATGTGTCTGTTGAAAATCAGCTCAGGCAGAATACTACTCTCGAAGCAACCCTTCTTGCGGACACAACCGATGGTCAGGGTCTTAAATTTGTCACCTTTGACAAGCAGAATGACACAATCCATATGACTGTTCCCGTCTATAAAAAGACAGTTCTTCCCGTCAGCGTGGGCTTTGTTAATAAGCCCTCCGATTATGTCGGAAGCATTCCGTTCAAGGTCACTGTTTCGCCCGAAAAAGCGGTTTTCGGTGTTCCGGAATCGAAAATTGAGAATATGAAGAGCTTTGAAATAGCTTCGATTGATTTCACAAAGCTCAATAATGCCGAGAATGTTTTCACATTTTCCGCAGACGAGATAACGGGCGGAATTGTTGCTGACGGAACAAAGGAGTTTACGGTTAAGGTTGACCTTTCGGAAATGGGCAAGAAAACCTTTGAAATTCCTTCGAATATCGGTATAGTCAACGGTTCTGACGGAATAAATGCAACTGTTTCAGACCTTTCGTTTACCGAAATAACAATTGTCGGTCCGAGGGATTACCTTGAAACGCTGACAGCCGATAAAATTGTTCTGAATGCGGATCTTGTTGATGTCAAATCAGATGCAACAGGCACATTCACCGTTCCGATAACCTATGCCGATTCTTCAAGCTGGCTTTTCGGCGATTACAGTGCAGAGGTAATAATCAATTGAATTCATCCTGCATCCGATTAACCTCGGATGCATTTCTTTTTATATAAATATTTATTTTAATATTGATTTATTTAAACTGTTTGTGGTATAATGTGATGAAATATTATGAAGGAAAGTGTTTTGATGAAAAAGCTCGGCTTGATTGCCTCTTTTACGGTTGCCATGTGTATTATTCTTTCTTCGTGCAATTCAAGCATGATGCTTAAATCAGTCAATGACCTTCTTGCTCCTCCGCTTTATTACAGCGAATATGAAGACCTCGTTAAGTGCTTCAAAAAGGATGTCGGGAGTGACACTTCTTTTTGTAACCCCTATAACGGCGACCATCGTTCTGCGATAACGCTCGAGGATATTGATAATGACGGCAATGATGAAGCTATCGTTCTCTACAAAACTTCTTCAGCGGATTCCGTTCCGAGAATTCATCTTTTCCACAACAGCGGCAACGGCTGGGAAACCCTGACCGATATAGGCGGATACGGAAACGGAGTTGACAGACTTGCTGTTACCGACCTTGATTCAGACGGAATAAAGGAGCTTGTTGTCAGCTGGAGCAGTACTGGCTCAACGGGATATAATCTTTCTGTTATTCATTCCGATAGAGAAAATCCCGAATTCAGGGAAATAGCAAACGAATTCAGCTTCATTTCAGAAATTCTTGATGTTGATTCCGATGGCGTTGATGAAATTTTATTTATCGGTCAGAATTCAACAGTCGGCGTTTCGCAGAGATTTATCAGGCTTATGAAGCTTTCGGGTGGAGAAATAGTTCTCCTTGACGAAGCAAAAACCGATGCAAACATAAGCGGTTATTCATCAATCAAAACCGAAAAGCTTACCGAAAACTCTCCGTTGAAAATTTATCTTGATGCCTTCAAGGGTGAAAATCAGATGATAACGGAGCTTGTTTATTGGAACAGCGAAGCTCTTTCTCTTGAGGTTCCGTTTTTTGATGAAGAAACAATGTCCAATTCCTCAACCATCCGCAATGAGCTGATAGAATGCAGTGATATAAATAATGACGGAAGCATTGAAATTCCCGTTCAGTATCATGTTGACGCAAATGTTCAGAATATCGACAGCGAAAATATTCCGCTTACATCGTGGATTGATTATGATGACGGCGAAACGATTGTTGTCGGACGGTCCTTTGTTAATCTAAAAGACGGATATATGCTGATGATTGACGAGGGAAAAGAAAATTCAATCAAGGTCAGAGGATATTCTTCGGAGAAAATCTGGGCGGTCGCAGATGAAAACAATGACATATGCACGATTATGAACATATCCAAGCAGAGATGGAATGAAAACAGCTTTGAAAACTATGTTCTGATTTTTGAAAACGAAGAAAATGTTATCTGTGCATATATCACGCAGAACGGCGAAGAAAACGGACTTACGGAGCAGATTATAAAACAGAGTACGGTTAAGCTTTCACAAGGGGTGACAAAATGAGAAAGGTGCTTGTTGCGGAGGATGAATCCGCTATCAGAGAATTTATTATAATTAACCTTCGCAGAGGCGGATATGATGTTGTTGAAGCCTGTGACGGTGCGGAAGCTCTTGAAAAATATGAATCTTCATCTGAGCCGATAGATGTTGCGGTGCTTGATGTTATGATGCCGAATGTTGACGGGTTTGAGGTGTGCAGAACTCTGCGTGAAAAAAACAGCAACATCGGAATAATCATGCTGACAGCCAAAACTCAGGAGATGGATAAAATAACCGGTCTTATGATGGGTGCGGATGATTATGTGACGAAGCCGTTTTCGCCAACGGAGCTTGTTGCGAGAGTTGATGCGATTTACCGCAGAGTTGCAATGAACGGTGCTCCGAGTCCTGCTCCGAAGGATGATGATGTTATTGAGCTCGGAGAATTCAGGCTCAACATCCGCAACAGAACGCTTGCAAAGGCAGGCAGATTTATTGAGCTTACTCAGGTTGAATTTCAGCTCATGGAATATTTCTTCCTTAACCCCGGAGCCGCATTGAGCAGAACCGATATTCTCAACAAGGTCTGGGGAGACGGATATTTCGGAGAAGAAAAAATAGTCGATGTTAACATCAGAAGACTTCGAATGAAGATTGAAGACAGCCCGTCCGCTCCGAGATATTTAACAACTATCTGGGGTATCGGCTATAAATGGATTGTTTAAACTGATTGAAAGGAGAGAACGAAGGTGAAGATTACCGGAATAACGAAACGCTGGTTCAGAAATGTTGCTTCAATTGTTATCGTTATTCTTTTTGCTCTTTCCGTTGCTCTCTATGTTTCGTTCAGAAATTACTATTATGACTCTGTTGAAAGAACCCTTGATTACTACACGGCAGACGAAATAACCGCCACCTTCAGCCTTTACGGAGATTCCTCGAATAACGGTTTTGAAAAGGCGAGCAGAAGCTTCATAGAAAACTTCTACGATAAGAATATCATGTCCGCATGGATAATTGATAAAAACGGAGCTGTTGTTCTCACAACGAGCGGATTTGACATAAAGGGCGATGTCAATATGCCCGATTATGTTGAAGCAATGAATAACGGCATCGGCTGTGCAAAATGGACCGGCAGATTGCCCTCGGGCGAAAAGGTTATGTCATCAACCTGCATATATAATTATCCCGACGGTTCAAACGGCGGAGCAGTCAGATTCATGATTTCGCTTGATGCAATTGAGCGTCAGCTAACTGCTATTGCGATTATTATCGTCTTATCCTGCCTCATCATGTTTTCGCTTCTCATGGTTTCGGGCAGTATGTTTATCCGCTCAATCGTCAGCCCTGTTAAAGAAATAAACGAAACAGCCAAACGCATTGCCGGCGGTGACCTTGAAGCGAGGATAGACCATTATCAGCATAAGGACGAAGTCGGCGAGCTTTCGGTGACCATAAACGATATGGCGGATAAGCTTGCGAATGCAGACAGAATGAAGAATGATTTCATTTCAACCGTTTCCCATGAGCTTCGAACTCCGTTGACGGCTATCAAGGGCTGGGGTGAAACGCTTCTTCAGCTCGGCGATGCTGACCCTTCAATGACCGAAAGAGGAATGAAGGTCATTATCGGTGAAGCCGGCAGACTGAATGATATGGTTGAAGAGCTTCTCGATTTCTCAAGAATGAGCAGCGGCAGGCTTAAGCTCAATATTGAAAAAATGGATGTTCTTGCGGAGCTTGATGATGTTCTGTTTTCGTTCAGAGAAAGAGCAATAAAGGATGGCGTTGAAATCAACTATAATGTTCCCATTTCGCCTGCACCGACCAACGGCGACCCTGGAAGAATCAAGCAGGTGTTTATAAATATTCTTGATAACGCTCTGAAATACAGCGTTCACGGCGGCAAAATAACGGTTCTTGCGGAGATAGTTGATTTAACAACTCTGGAAATCTCGATAACGGACACGGGTACGGGAATTGCTCCCGAGGACCTTCCGCATATCAAAGAAAAATTTTATAAAGCGAATTCTACCGTCAGAGGTTCGGGTATCGGACTTGCGGTTGCGGATGAAATCATGAAGCTTCATAACGGTTCGCTTGAAATAGACAGCATCCTCGGCGAGGGCACAACGGTAACCATGACCCTGCCGATTGAAGCGGTTGAAACAGAAATTCCGGAAGGAGAAGAAAATTCAGATGAGTAAAAAAACTTGCAGTTATATAGCAGTCGGCGGTCAGGCACTGATGGAAGGAATAATGATGAGAGGTCCCAAGGGATCGGCAATGTCGCTTCGTATGCCCGACGGCTCAATCACAACGGAGATGAAAAATTTTGTTTCACTTCGTAAGAAGTATAAATTTTTCAATATTCCGATTATCAGAGGTGTAGTAACCTTTATTGAATCCATGGTTTTCGGCTATAATCTTCTTATGGAGTCCGCAGAAAAAACATCAATGGATTTCGAGGAAAGCGAGAATGATTCAAAGCTCGACAAATGGCTTTCGGACCATTTCGGACCGAAAATGATGGCAGTTATCGGAGCAATATCCGCAGTTCTCGGCTTCGCTCTTGCGTTCGTTCTTTTTATGTGGCTTCCGTCATTCCTCTTTGACCTTGTTAACGGCAAGGTTTTCAGCTCGGCGATTGATGTTTCGTTCAGAGCACTTTTCGAAGGCTTTATCCGTGTTATTCTTTTCGTTGCTTATATGGCGGCAGTTTCGAAGATGAAGGAAATCCATCGTGTCTATATGTATCACGGTGCAGAGCATAAAACAATTTTCTGCTTTGAGCACGGCAAGGAGCTTACCGTTGAAAATGTCAAGGCAGAGGGAAGATGCCATCCGAGATGCGGCACAAGCTTTATTTTTGTAACAATTCTTCTGAGCATCATCGTTTCGTCAATCGTTGCCGTTATTTTCAGAGGAACGGTTCTCACCTCAAACAGAATTCTCTGGATTGCTGTCAAGCTTCTGATTATGCCGCTTATCATGGGCATAGGCTTTGAATTCATTCAGCTTGCCGGCAAATATCCCAATAAGCTTACAAAGGCTCTTTCAATGCCCGGTCTTCTTATGCAGAGAATAACCACCGCAGAGCCTGATGAAGCAATCATTGAGGTTGCAATCGAATCAATGAAAGCCGCTCTTTACGGCGACACGGAAACAATGATTAAACCCGAAGAGAAAACCGAAGAAAAAGCGGATGATGCCGAATGACGGTCAATCAGCTTTTGAAAAATGCAATCGGTATTCTTTCTGATTCCGGCATTGAAAATGCTCAGAATGAAGCAAGATGGATATTTGAAGCCTGCTTTGAAAACGGCAGGGAACTGATGTTCTTCGGCGGAAATAAAGAAATCAATCCGGAGGCTTATCTTGAAAAAATTTCAGAAAGAGCAAACGGCAGACCGCTTCAGTATGTTATCGGTTCATGGGATTTCTTCGGCGAAGAATTTTCAGTCGGTGAAGGCGTTCTCATTCCGAGACCCGAAACCGAAATGCTTGTTGAATTTGCACAGGAATTTCTGAAGGACAAAAAGAATTCGATTGTTGTTGACCTGTGTTCGGGAAGCGGATGTATAGGAATAACAGTTGCAAGACTTTTTCCCGAATCAAAGGTTTATCTTGTTGAAAAATCCGAGGAAGCTCTTTTCTTCCTATGCAGAAATGTTGAAAATTCGGGTTGTGGGAATATAACCGTTGTCAGCGGAGATGCCTTCCTGAGTCCTGCCGAAAACGGAATAGACGAATTTGATTTGCTTCTTTCAAATCCTCCGTACATTCCTTCCGATGAACTTTCTTCGCTTCAAAGCGAGGTTCGACTTGAGCCGGAAATGGCTCTTGACGGCGGCTGTGACGGGCTTGATTTTTACAGAACGATAGCCGAAAAATGGCTTCCCTCATGCAAGGGTGCGGTATGCATCGAATGCGGAGAGGGGCAGACGGAGAAAATTGAAAAAATGTTTTCAATCCATTGCAAAGAAACATATCCGCAGAAGGATTTTCGGAATATTCTTCGCACCGTATGCGGAATTATCAGATAAAAGGGGAGTTACTTTTGATAGCAGATTTAATCAGAACAGGCGATATGTCGCAGGTTATTATCGGTCTTCTTGCGAGCATTTTTGTAGTGTTCTGCACCTTGCCGATTCATGAATATGCTCATGCTTTTGTTGCAACAAAGCTCGGAGACGACACCCCGAGGCTTAAGGGAAGACTTACGCTCAATCCCATGGCTCACATTGATATTATCGGTGCACTCATGATTCTTATAGTCGGCTTCGGCTATGCAAAGCCCGTTCCCGTAAATGCCAGAAGATTTAAAAATCCGAAGAAGGGAATGGCTCTGACAGCTCTTGCAGGTCCCGTTTCCAATATTCTTATGGCGTTTATATGTTGCATTCTCAAATATATTTTTGCAATTTTTGCGGCAAAGACAGGCAATTCCGGAGCTTTTATTCAGGCACTTATCCTTTTTGCCAATCTTGCGTCTCAGATCAATGTCGGTCTTGCGGTTTTCAATCTTCTTCCCATTCCTCCGCTTGACGGCTCAAAGATTCTTGCACTCGTTATTCCTCCGAAATATTATTTCAAATATCTTCAGTATGAAAGATATATCATCCTCGGTGTATTTCTTCTCATATTCATCGGTATTCTTGATAAGCCTCTTTCGTTCCTTTCGGGAATAATTCTTAACGGACTTAATTTCATCGCATCAATTCCATATAATCTGATTGTCGGATAAGGTGAAGGACTTTGGAAAAGATTCAGTATAAGCTTGAAGTTTTTGAAGGACCCATGGACCTTCTGCTTCTGCTGATTAGTAAGAAAAAACTCAGCATAAATGATGTGCCGATTCTTGAAATAATTGAACAGTATCTTGATTATGTTCGCCGTATGCAGGAGGAAAATCTCGATCTTTCAAGTGAATTTCTTGAAATGGCAGCAAGATTGCTCTATATAAAAACCGTTTCATTGCTTCCCGTTCATGAAGAAGCGGAGCAGCTTGTTGAGGAGCTTCGTGGCGAACTGACCGAATATCAGGACTGCAAAAGGGTTGCTCTTGAGCTTCAAAAAAAGGGGAGAGGCTTTGATTTTTTCGGAAGAGAACCCGAAGAAATCGAAGAGGATATGACCTATACAAGAATTCATGAGCCTTTCGAAATCTTCAAAGCGTATATGGCGGCAGTCGGCAAGGGCAAGCGTAAGCTTCCACCTCCGTTTGAAGCCTTCAGAGGAATTGTTGCCCATAAAATCGTTTCGGTAGCTTCGAGAATCAGCTTTATTATTGAGAAATTCAGAAGCGGAAGCAAGCATAAATTTGAATCCTTCTTTGAAGATTCTCAATCCAAATCGGAAATGGTCGCAACCTTCCTTGCTCTTCTCGCCATGGTCAAGGCGAAAAAAATCAGCGTTGACGGAATCGGCGAAGATGCAGATGTAACATTGCTTTCGGGCAGAGTGGGAGAGATTGAAATTGACGAATGAAGAAATAAGAGCGGCGTGCGAAGCAATTCTTTTTGCCTCGGGAGAACCGCTTGAATCGGCAAGAATTGCCGAAGCTCTTGAAATGAAAACAGAAGATGTCAACGGTGCATTATGGGAGATAGGCAGATTGCTTGACGAAAGAAAAAGCGGAATTTGCCTTCTGCGTCTCGGAAGCAAATATCAGCTCTGCTCAAGAGTCGAATATGCTCAGTATATCAGAAGTGTTCTCGAAATCAGAAAGAATGCTCCGCTTTCTAATGCGGCTCTCGAAGTGCTTGCCGTTGTTGCATATAATCAGCCTGTTACAAAGGCTTATATTGAGCAGATAAGAGGAGTTGATTGCAGCGGCGTTGTTTCAACCCTCTGCCAGAAGGGTCTTCTTGAAGAAAAGGGCAGGCTTGATTTGCCGGGCAAACCCCTGCTTTACGGAACTACTCCGGATTTTCTCCGTTGCTTCTGTCTTTCTTCTCTTGCAGATTTGCCGGAGCTTCCCGAAAAGGCGGTATTTGAGCCGGAACGCAATGATGAAGAAATTGATAATGAGCAGGGAGTTCAGATTAAGAGCTTTTTCCAGGATGACGAAGAATAGGGAGGTCTGAAAGTGACAGCTTTATATATCGTTCTCGGCATAATTGCATTTTTGGTTATCGTTCTTTCAATCAAGGTTAAGATAACGGTGCATTATGATGAGGATGTTAAACTTGACATCGGATGGCTTTTCCTTAAATTCGGAATTCTTCCGTCAAAGGAAAAATCTCCGAAAAAGAAGAAAGAGAAACCCAAGGAAGAAGAAAAGCCCAAGGAGGAAGAGCCTCAGAAAAAGGATGAAACCGTCAGTGAGCCGAAAAAGAAAAAGGATAATATGTTTGTCCGCTTCTATCGTAACAAGGGAGTTGACGGCGTTTTACAGCTTCTTAAAGATACGGAGCTTGCTCTCAAGGGGATGTTCAGAAGAATATTCAGAGCATTCAGATTTGAAGAGCTTTATATATCAATGACCGTCGGTGCAGGTGATTCGGCAGAAACCGCAATAAAATACGGAAAGACCTGTTCGGTTGCCTTCCCTGCAATGGGATATATCGTCAGCAATATGAGAGTCGGAAAATACAATATCGAAATAAATCCCGATTTCATTTACGGCTCAAATTCAGCAAGAATACATACGAAGATTTCCGTTATTCCGTTAAGACTTATCAATGCGGTAATCATCGTGGCATTTCAGCTTTTGTTCAAGGTTGTATTAAAACTGTTAAAGCACAGCAAGGCAAAACCGAGCGTGCAGAAACAGGTTAATAAATAAAAAGAATTCAGAAAGGCGGAAAACAAAATGAAAGAACAGTCAGCATCAGGCATTCTCGGAACATCAATTGAAAAGATTAAAGACCTTGTTGATGTCAGCACGATTATCGGTGACCCAATCAGAATAAGCGATACTCTTCAGATTATCCCCGTTTCAAAGGTTACATACGGTTTTGCCTCCGGCGGAACAGATTTTCCCTCAAAGACCAATGCAGAGCTTTTCGGCGGCGGCGGCGGAGCCGGAGTAACGATTTCACCCGTTGCTTTCCTTGTTGTCAATAACGGAAACGTTTCGGTTAAATACATCAATGCCGCAGAAGGCTCAGTTGAAAGAGTTATCGGCATGGTTCCCGATATAGTTGACAAGGCAACCGATGTCATCGGTCAGATTAAGAATAAGAAAAATCCCGTTGACGAAGCAATCAGCGATTATATGGACGGTGCTCCCGTTGAAGACTCCGCCGAATAATAAGGATTGAATTGACCTTATTTTGCATATATTTGAATATTCGGAATATATGCGAGGTCGAAATAAGTGAATAAAAGAATTATTGCATTTTCAATTGCAGTCTGCATCGGTGTATCATGTTTTTATATCCGTTCCCGTGCTGTTTCCGTTTCCGCAAGGGGAGCTGTAATGATGTGTGTTGAAACAGGGGAGGTTCTGTTTTCGGAAAATCCCGATAAGCGTCTTTCGATGGCAAGCACAACAAAGATTATGACTTCCTTGCTTGCTCTTGAAGCGGCAACGCCTGAGCTTGAGATTGAGGTTACGCAGGAAATGGCAGAGGTTGAAGGGACTTCAATGGGACTTCGTGCAGGTGACAGTGTTTCGCTTCTTGAAATTGTTTACGGAATGCTCATTCAGAGCGGAAATGATGCGGCAAATACTGCGGCAATCGTTCTCGGCGGCTCAATTGAAGAGTTTGCGGAAATGATGAATAACCGTGCAGAAGAAATCGGCATGAAGAATACTCATTTCGTCACTCCCTCGGGTCTTGATGATGATGAGCATTATTCAACCGCTTATGATATGGCTCTTCTTGCCTGCGAATGTATCAAAAACCCCGAATTCAGAAGCATCTGTTCAAAGAAAAGTGCGAAGCTTTCCTACGGCAACCCTCCCTATGACAGAACTCTGACTAATCATAACCGTCTTCTCTGGAGCATGGAGGACTGCATCGGAATAAAAACGGGCTTCACAAAGAAAAGCGGAAGATGCCTTGTCAGTGCGGCGGAAAGAGACGGAGTGACGCTTGTTATCGTTACTCTCAATGACCCGGATGACTGGGATGACCATATCTCACTTTTTAATTACGGCTTTTCAATCTGCAAATCGGCAGTTCATTCGCCGGCTTGCAGAAGGCTTGAGGTCTGCGGCTCTGAAAAGAAATCCGTTTCGGTTGTTCCTGCGTATGAGCCTATGCTTCCCGAAACAGAAGAAACCGAATGCGAGGTTCTTCTTCGTCAGCTTGAATATGCACCCGTTCTGAAGGGCGAAGCCGTCGGAAAAGCGGTTTACCGTTCAAACGGAAAAATTCTTTATGAGCTTCCCCTCGTGGCAGGGGAAACGGCCGATATAGCCGTTCATATTGCGGAGGAAAAGCAATCCGCAATTGATAAAATTATCAAAAGAATCAAAGATTTTTTGAGGTAAACAGAATTGGCAGATAATAAAATGAGACTTCAGAAATTTCTTTCCGAAGCAGGTGTTGCTTCAAGACGCAAGGCAGAGGAAATGATTCGTGAAGGCAAGGTAAAGGTTAACGGAATAACTGCTCAGATAGGTGACAGCGTTGACCCTAAAAAAGATAAAATTCTCGTTCGAGGAAAGCCCGTCAGAGCGGAAAGCAAGCTTCGTTATATTCTTCTCAACAAGCCGAGGGGCTTTGTGACAACAACTGATGACGAGCTTGGCAGAAAAACCGTTCTCGAGCTTACAACCGATATAAAGGAAAGAATTTATCCCGTCGGAAGGCTTGACAGAGTTTCGGAGGGTGCATTGATAATGACCAATGACGGCGAATTTGCGAATGCGATGATGCATCCTTCAAAGCACGTTCCTAAGACTTACAGAGTAACCGTCAGACCTGCAATAACCAATGAGCAGGTTGATATTCTTGAAACAGGCGTTGAGCTTGACGGAAGGATGACCGCCCCGGCGGAGGTTCATGTTGTCAGCAAGGAAGATGGCAGGTCGGTTCTTGAAATTGTTCTCTATGAGGGCAGAAACAGGCAAATTCGCCGTATGTGCGAAGCGGTCAATCTCGAGGTTGCAAGGCTCCGCAGAGTTGCGATAGGCAATCTCCGTCTTGGTATGCTTCCGGCAGGTCAATGGAGAGACCTCACTGACGCAGAGGTTGATTCTCTCTTCAATGCCGCAGGCATAAAACGCAAAGGAGGAAGCTCAAAATGATAAGCTTTCTTCCTATTGAAGAAGAAAACGGCGTTGTTTTCAGAGCGGTTGACGGCGAAAACGAAATCGGCAGATGCAGAATGATTTTAAACGGCTATGACATCGAATTCGTTTCGGTTGAATGCGATGATGATGTTATCACCGAGGGACTTGCAAGGTCTGCAATGAACTATGCCGCAAACAGAATGGCTTATATTGCAAGAATAAAAAAATCCATTGTGAAGCCTGCATTCATTCGTCTCGGATTTGAGGGCGAAGAAATGCTTTCGGTTGAAATTCCGCAGGCTCTGACTTCGGGCTGCTCCTGCAATCATAATTAACAGCGGAGGAATTATATAATGATTAAAAGTATGACCGGCTACGGCAGAAGCGTTCAGCTTGTGGACGGTATGAATATTACGGTTGAAATAAAAAGCGTTAATCACAGATATTTTGAATTCACTTCAAGGGTTCCGAGAAGCTACGGCTTTCTTGAGGAAAAGCTCAAAAGCTATTTTATGGGCAAGCTCACAAGAGGCAAGATGGAGTGCTATGTTTCTCTTGAAACGGTTGAAGAGCCGGACACAATAGTCAGCCTCAATCATCCTCTTATCAAGGGTTATCTTGCCGCCTATGAGGAGCTTGAAAAGACCTACGGGCTTGAAAACAATATCAAGGCTTCAGATATTTCAAGAATTCCCGATGTGTTTACTCTCCGCAAGGAAACCGCAGATGAAGACCGCATCTGGGCGGCAGTTGAGGTTGTTGCCGCCGAAGCTCTTGCAGGCTTTGTTGCAATGAGAGAAAAAGAGGGAGAAAGACTTAAGGAGGATGTTGCATCAAGGCTTGAAATCATTCTTGATAATGTTGCTTTCATTGAAGAGCGTTCGCCCGAAACCGTTAAGGAATATAACGAAAAGCTTGTTGCAAGGCTTCATGAGCTTCTTGAGGATGCCCATGTTGATGAGCAGAGACTTCTTACGGAAGCCGCTATTTTCGCAGATAAAATTGCTGTTGCGGAGGAAACAGTCAGACTTCGCAGTCATATTTCTCAGATGAAAACATTCCTTGAAGCGGATGAAGCAATCGGCAAGAAAATGGATTTCCTTATTCAGGAATTCAACCGTGAAGCAAACACTATCGGCTCAAAGGCTTCGGATGTTGAAATAGCGAGAAGGGTTGTTTCCGTTAAGGCTGAAATCGAAAAAATCCGTGAACAGATTCAAAATATTGAATAAGGAGGCGGGTTTGTGAAACTTATAAATATAGGCTTCGGCAATATGGTTAACGCAAGCCGACTTGTTGCAATAGTCAGCCCCGAATCAGCTCCCATCAAGCGTATCATTCAGGAGAGCAAGGATAAAGGTACTCTCATTGATGCAACTCATGGCAGAAGAACGAGAGCCGTTATCATAACGGACAGCGACCATGTTATTCTGACCTATCTCCAGAGCGAAACTGTTGCAAACAGGCTCAATGACGAAGAGGACGAGCTTGACGAAGAGGAGGATGAAGAATGAGCGGACTTCTTGTAACTTTTTCAGGTCCTTCCGGTTCGGGTAAGGACACCGTTCTTGATGTTCTTTTGAAGAAGAATAACAATATAAAGGTTTCTATTTCGATGACAACCCGTGAAAAGCGGGAATATGAGGTTGACGGAACTCATTATTATTTTGTAGACAGAGAATATTTCGAAAAGAACATAAAGGAAAATAAAATGCTCGAATATGCCGAATATAACGGCAATTATTACGGAACTCCCCAAGCACCCGTTGATGAAATGATAAATGCAGGCAATGCGGTCATTCTTGAAATCGAGGTTCAGGGAGCGGAAAAAATCAAGGAAAAATGTCCCGATGTTGTCAGCATCTTCCTTATGCCGCCGTCAATGAATGTTCTCGAATCAAGGCTTCGTGGCAGAGGAAGCGAGGATGAAGACACAATCAATCACAGGCTTGTTATTGCCCGTGAAGAAATACGCAAGGCATACGATTACGACTATGTGGTTGTAAACGATACCATAGAAAATGCAGTTGAAAGCATTGAAACAATCATCAATGCCGAGAGACTGAAATCATCAAGAAACAAAAATTTAATCAGTGAGGTAATAAGAAATGTTTAATCCCGATTTAAGCAAGGTTCTCGCAAACAATACCAGCCGTTATTCTCTTGTAACTGCAACTGCAAAGCTCGCAAGAAAGATTTCGGAGGAGCTTGAAGAAAATGACGAATTCGTAACCGAAAAGCCGGTCAGCATGGCTCTTGATAAGATTCTTTCGGGCGAATACGAAATTGTCGAACCCGAGGAAATAAGAAATATATAAGTTTGGTTGAGGGAGTGGTCAGATGTTATATGCGAAGGTTGCCGTTGAAGCGGCTAACTATACCTTTGACAAAAAATTTGACTATATAATTCCCACCGAGCTTGAAGAACAGGCAAAAGAGGGTTGCCGTGTGACCGTTCCTTTCGGCATCGGCAACAGGAAATGCCTCGGTTTGATATTTGAAATAACCGATTTCAGCGAAGGAAAAAAGCTCAAGAAAATTTTATCGGTTCTTGACGATGAACCGCTTCTCAATTCAGAAATGCTCTCTCTCGCCGATTTTATTAAGGACAGAACCTTCTGCACCTTTTATGAAGCGGCAAAGGTCATGCTTCCGACGGGAATCAATCATAAGATGGTTTTTTCGTATGCGGCTGACCCCGAAGCTGACCCGAAGAAGGCTGAAGCTCTTGACGGAGCGGAAAAAGAATTCTATGAGTGCATCAAGAAAAAAAGCGTTTTCGTCAGACCCGAAACGGTTTTTAACAGCCTTAAAATGAAGGTTGACCCGTCAATTCCCGAAAGGCTTGCCAAGAAGGGTCTGCTTCTTGTGAGCAGTGATGCAATCAGAAATATCGGCGATGTAACCGTTAAAATGATAAGGCTCCTGCCTGAATATGAGAAGCTTAAGCTGACAAAAAAGCAGAAGGAAATGGCGGATATACTTAATGATTTGGGAGTTGCAAGTGTCAGAGAATTATGCTATTTCACCGGTCTGACCCCTGCTGTTGCGGGAGGACTTGTCAAGGTTGGAGCGGCAGAATTCTTTGATAAGCAGGTCATAAATCTGCCCGATTATTCCGATGTGAAGCCCGAGCTGAAGGCTATTAACCTTTCAGATGAGCAGAAAAAAGCATATGACGGTCTGACAAAGCTCGCAATGCAGGATTCAGCCGCCGCCGCTTTGCTCTACGGCGTTACGGGAAGCGGAAAAACATCCGTTTACATGAGCGTAATTGATAAGGCTGTTGAATGCGGAAAATCGGTTATAGTTATGGTTCCCGAAATCGGTCTTACTCCGCAGACCCTTGAGCTTTTCTGCCACAGATACGGCAGAAATGTTGCGGTTTTCCACAGTGCACTTTCTCTGCGTGAAAGGCTTGATGAATGGAAAAGAGTTAAAAACGGGGATGCGAAAATCGTTATCGGAACAAGGAGTGCGGTTTTTGCTCCGCTTGAAAATATCGGTCTTATTATTGTGGATGAGGAACAGGAGCATACATATAAATCCGAGCAGACTCCGAGATATGATGCAATTGATGTTGCAAAATTCAGAGCCGTTCAGAATAAAGCTCTTCTTGTTCTTGCATCGGCAACACCGAGCGTTGAAAGCTTTGCCGCCGCCAACAGCGGAAAATATCATCTTTTCACTTTGAAAAACAGATTCGGAGGTGCAGTTCTACCGAAGGTTCTGACCGTTGATATGCGAAGCGAAGAAAAGGCAGAGGGTTGCAGAGAAATCAGCAAGCCTTTGTTTGAGGCACTTAAACAGAATGTTGAAAACGGCAGACAGTCGATTCTTCTTATCAATCGCAGAGGGTTCAACACCTTTGCCGCCTGCAATTCCTGCGGAGAGGTTATAACCTGCCCTAATTGCAGTATTTCAATGACTTATCATGCGGCAAATGACAGATTGATGTGCCATTATTGCGGACATTCCGTTCCGTTTACGGGAATTTGCCCCGAATGCGGAGAAAACGCCGTCAGATATTCCGGCTTCGGAACGCAGAAAATCGAAGATGAGCTTGCAAAGCTTCTTCCCGAAGCAAGAATAATCAGAATGGATACCGATTCCACATCGGGAAAGAATTCTCATGAGAAGCTTCTGAATAGCTTCGCAAATGGTGAATACGATATAATGATAGGCACGCAGATGGTTGCAAAGGGACTGAATTTTCCGAATGTGACGCTTGTCGGAGTTGTGTCGGTTGACCAGCAACTCAATAATGATGATTTCAGAAGCCTTGAAAAAACGTTTTCTCTTTTAACGCAGGTTGTCGGAAGGTCAGGCAGGGGAGCACTTGAAGGAACTGCCATTGTGCAGACGCTTACTCCCGAAAATAATATTATCAGACTTGCCGCAAGGCAGGATTATGAGGCTTTTTATAACACGGAAATAAAGCTTCGCAAAGCTCTTGTTTATCCTCCGTATTGCGACATCTGCGTTCTCGGCTTTACGGGCGAAAACGAAATTCAGGTTAAGAATTCCGCAAAGCATACCCTCGAGCTTATCAGAAATCTTATTGACGAAAAATACAAATCCGAAAAAATAATAGCTCTTGCTCCGATTCCTGCAAGAGTTGCGAAAATAAGCGGAAAATTCAGATACAGACTTATTATCAAATGCAAAAATTCAAGAAATTTCAGAAATATGATTTCTGAAATTCTTATCGGCACCGGAAGTGACCCGATTTATAAAAATGTTACGGTTTATGCCGATATAAATCCGGATTCAACAATATGAAAGAGGAGTAACGGAATGGCTATCAGAAACATAGTCAAGGTCGGTGATCCGATTCTTGAGAAGACTTCAAGAAAGGTTGAAAAATTCGATGCCCGTCTGTGGCAGCTGCTTGATGACATGAAGGATACAATGTATCAGGCAAACGGAGTCGGTCTTGCCGCTCCGCAGGTCGGCATCTTGAGAAGAGTTGTCACAATTGATTGCGGCGACGGATATATGGAGCTTGTCAATCCCGAAATAATCAGCGAAGAGGGGGAGCAGTTCGAAGACGAGGGCTGTCTTTCTCTTCCCGGCGAGGTCGGCACAACCAAGAGACCTGCGGTAGTAAGGATTAAGGCACAGGATAGAAACGGCAAATGGTGCGTTTATAAGGGCGAAGGTCTTAAGGCAAGATGCTTTTGCCACGAAACCGACCATCTTGACGGAATTCTTTTCACTCAGAAGGTTATCAAAAAGGTGATTGAATAATGAAAATTGTTTTTATGGGAACTCCCGATTTTGCAGTTCCCTGTTTGCAGAAGCTTATTGACATGGGTCATGAGGTGACGGGGGTGTTTACTCAGCCGGATAAGCCCAAGGGCAGGCACGGAGTTCTAACTCCGCCGCCGGTGAAGGAGCTTGCGGTTGCAAACGGAATAAAGGTTTATCAGCCGACAAAAATGAGAGACGGTTCTGCTCTTGAGATGCTTAAGGAAGCAGGTCCCGACCTTGTTATTGTTGTTGCATACGGAAAAATTCTGCCGAAGGAAATTCTTGAATTTCCGAAATACGGCTGTATAAATATTCACGCTTCCCTTCTTCCGAAGCTTCGTGGAGCCGCACCGATTCAGTGGTCAATCCTTGAAGGCTACGGCGAAACAGGTGTAACCTCAATGATGATGGATGAAGGTCTTGACACAGGCGATATGCTGATTTCAAGAGCAATATCAATCGGCGAAAACGAAAATGCGGAAAGTCTTCATGACAGACTTTCAGTTCTCGGAGCCTGTGTGCTTGAAGAAACAATTGAAGCTCTCGAAAGAGGCGAGCTTAAGCGTACACCGCAGAATCACGCAGAATTTACCTATGCTTCAATCCTTTCGAAGGAGCTTTCTCCAATTGATTGGAGCTGCTCCGCAAGGCAGATTCACGATAAAATCAGAGGACTTTATCCGTGGCCGTCGGCAACTGCAAAGCTTGACGGCAAGGTGTTTAAAATTCATGAAAGCGTTATTTGTCAAGGCAAATCGGCCTGTGCCGGCGAAATAGTTGAATCCGGCAAAAAGCTGACAGTCTGTTGCGGAGACGGAAACTGCATCGAAATTTTAACATTGCAACCCGAAAACAAAAAATCAATGTCCGCTTCGGATTACCTCCGTGGAAATCCGATAGAAGTCGGAAAAAGATTTGAAAACTGACAGAGGTGAAAATTATGCCTTTTGGCTTCTTCTATATGGATTATTGGTATATCGTTCTTGTAATCCCTGCTCTCATCATTTCCATGTGGGCACAATATAAAGTAAAATCAAGCTATAAAAAATTTTCAAAGGTTCTCAATTCACGCAAAATAACGGGAGCTTATGCCGCTCAGGCAGTGCTTTCATATTACGGAATAACCGATGTAACAATTCGACCTATCGGCGGAAATCTGACCGATAATTTCAATCCAAAAACGAAGGTTATCAGTCTTTCGCAGGGAGTTTTTTCAGGAACCTCCGTTGCGGCTGTCGGAGTTGCCTGCCATGAAGCAGGTCATGCCGCTCAGCACGCAACAAGCTATGTTCCCATTAAGCTTCGCAATTCAATTCTTCCGGTTTGCCGGCTCGGTTCAACGCTCGGTCTTCCGCTTGCGTTGATAGGATATTTTCTCGGCTTCGGATTGCTTGTCAATATCGGACTTATTCTCTATGCCGCAGTTTTCGTTTTTCAGCTTGTAACTCTTCCTGTGGAATTTAATGCAAGCAGAAGAGCAATAGCGGTTATTGAGGAAACCGGTCTTCTTTACGGCGATGAATCAGAGGGTGCAAAGAAGGTTCTTAAAGCCGCCGCAATGACCTATGTTGCTTCAATGCTTGTTGCATTGGCAAACCTCTTGAGATTTATAATAAAATTAACGGCAAATCAAAGACGCAGATAACTGAAAGGACCCGAAAAAATATGAAAAACGCAAGGCAGACAGCATTTGAGGCGTTGCTCAAGGTTCACAAAGACGGAGCATATTCCAACCTCGTGCTTGACGGACTTTTAAAGGAAAACACAGAGCTTGACGAAAGAGATAAAGCGTTCGTATGCAACATTGTTTACGGAACGCTGGACAGACTAATTCTCATTGATTATAATCTGAGCCTTTATCTCAATCAGCCTGTCAGAAAGCTCAAGCCCGAGCTTCATACGGTTCTTCGCATGGGAGCTTATCAGATTCTTTTTATGGATAAGGTTCCTGCAAGAGCGGCAGTGAGCGAAAGTGTTAATCTTGCAAAGGTCAATAAATCGCAGTTTGCGGCATCGCTTGTCAATGCGGTGCTTCGCAGAGTTGCCGATAACGGTCTGCGTCTGCCCGAGAAATCAGAAGAAGATCCTGATTTTCTTGCAATAAAATATTCCTGCCCCGAATGGCTTATTTCTCTTTGGATAAAGTCATACGGATTTGATAACGCAATTGCTCTTTGCGAAAAGGCTCTTGAAGCACCTCCGATGGTTATCAGGGCAAACACTTTGAAAATAACATCAGATGAGCTTATCTGGAAGCTTGCCGAAGAAGGCGTTGTTTCCGAAAAGCTTGAAGGTTTTCCGGATTCTCTCGTTATAAGCAACACAGGCTCCGTTGATGAGCTTATTGCTTATAAAGAAGGCTTGTTCCATGCACAGGATACAGCTTCTCAGCTTTGTGTTCGTGCTCTGAATCCTCAGGAAAACGAAACAATATTTGACCTTTGCTCCGCACCCGGCGGCAAAACCTTTACTATTGCCGAAAAAATGAATAACACGGGCTGTGTCAGAAGCTTTGATATTTATCAGTCCCGTGTTGAGCTTATTAAAAGCGGAGCTGAAAGATTAGGTCTTTCAAATGTTTATACATATCTTTCTGATGCAACAATCTTCAATGAAAACTACGGACTTGCAGACAGAATTCTTTGTGATGTGCCTTGTTCGGGTCTCGGAATAATCAGAAGAAAACCCGAAATAAGGTTTAAAGACCGTTCAGACCTCGAACAGCTTCCGGAAATTCAATACAGTATCCTCTGCAATGCAGTCGGTTACCTTAAGAACGGAGGAACTCTCGTTTATTCGACCTGCACTCTTAACCCTGCCGAAAACGATGAGGTCTGCGATAAATTCCTTGAAGAGCATCCCGATTTTGAGGCAGTCAGAGTTCTTCCCGAAATTGAAAGGTTCAATAAAGAGAGTAATTATCTGACATTGATGCCTCATATAAATTCAACAGACGGCTTCTTTATCGCCGAATTCAAGCGGAGGTAAGGAATGAATGATATAAAATCAATGACTTTGGAGGAAATGACCGAAGCGTTCGGCGGTCTTAATCTTCCGAAATTCAGAGCAAAGCAGGTTTATGAATGGATTCATAAGCATCTTGCTTCCGATTATTCCGAAATGACAAATATTCCTGCGACTCTGAAAGAAACGCTCAGCGAAAAATATCCGCTCAATCCTTGCAAAATAGTCCGCAGGCAGGTTTCAAAGCTTGACGGAACGGTTAAATATCTTTTTGAGATGTTTGACGGTGACTATATCGAAAGCGTTGTCATGAAATACAAATACGGCTACACTATCTGTGTTTCTTCGCAGGTGGGATGCAAAATGGGCTGTGCATTCTGTGCTTCTACTCTCGGCGGCTTCAAGAGAAGTCTTTCAGCAGGAGAAATTCTTTCACAGATTTATACGGCACAGAAGGACATCGGAGAAAGAATTTCTCATATTGTGCTTATGGGCATGGGTGAGCCGATGGATAATTTCGAAAATGTTCTTCGCTTCATAGCTCTTGTGACCGATGAAAAAGGTCTCAATCTTTCGATGAGAAATATTTCTCTTTCAACCTGCGGAGTTGTTCCGAAAATCAGGGAGTTGCTTGAAAGAAAGCTACAGCTTACTCTTTCGATTTCGCTTCACGCTCCGAATAATGAAATCAGAAATAAGATTATGCCCGTTAACAGGCGTTATCCTATTGAAGAGCTTCTCGGAATATGCAGAAAATATGCCGAAGAAACTTCGAGAAGAATTTCGTTTGAATATTCAATGATTTCAGGCGTAAATGACAGCGATGACTGTGCCCGTCAGCTTGCTTCGAAGCTTAAAGGAATGCTTTGCCATGTTAATCTTATTCCGATTAATGAGGTTAAGGAAAGTCCGTTCAAGCCGAGCGATACGGAAAGAATAGAAAGGTTTGTTGAAATTCTCGGCAAAAGCGGAATAACAGCAACGGTTCGCAGAAAATTAGGCTCTGATATTGACGCTTCATGCGGTCAGCTCAGACTTAAACATAAGCAGAATTCTTCAGGAGAGGAGAATGAAAATGAAAATTGCAGCTAAAACCGATATTGGCATAGTCCGTGACAACAATCAGGATTCTTATGCCGCAGGTGAGCTGTCGGGCGGAGCGGCTTTCGCCGTTGTCTGTGACGGCATGGGCGGAGCGGCGGAGGGAGCACTTGCAAGCTCCGTTGCGGTCAACGCAATCCGTGAGAAGCTGACGGGAAGCTTCTTTGCCGGAATGTCGGATATTTCGACCAGAAGCCTGCTTGTTTCGGCGGTTGAAAATGCAAACAAGGCTGTTTATGAGCTTTCTCTAACCGATGAAAAATATGAGGGAATGGGTACAACGGTTGTTGCTTCAATCGTAAAAAACGGTTTTGCTTATATCGTTCACGCAGGCGACAGCAGAGCTTATCTTATTCATGATGGAGAAATCCGTCAGATAACGAAGGACCATTCGGTTGTTCAGAATATGCTCGATAAAGGCGAAATAACTCCCGAAGAAGCTCTTGACCATCCCGACAGGCACATCATTACCCGTGCAGTCGGCGTTGAAGACAATATAAAGGTTGATTTTGCACAGGAGGATTTCGGCGATGATATTCTTCTTCTCTGCTCAGACGGATTGACAAATTTCGTTTGTGATGAAGAAATAAAAGATATATTAACGGAATCTGCTGATGAAGAAAAAGTTTCAAAGCTTGTTGATAAAGCTAACTATTACGGCGGCGGAGACAACATAACGGTTGTTGCTCTGTCAATGTGAGAAAGGAAGTGTTGTTATGGATAATTACACCGGAAAAAGATTAGACGGAAGATATGAAATTCAGGAAGTTATCGGAGTAGGCGGAATGGCGGTCGTTTATAAAGCCTATGATAATATTGATGACAGAACCGTTGCAGTCAAAATTCTCAAGGAGGAATATCTTGCAAACGAGGAATTCCGCCGCAGATTCAAAAATGAATCAAAGGCTATTGCCGTTCTTTCTCATCCGAATATAGTTAAGGTTTTCAATGTCAGCTATGGCGACAGACTTCAGTATATCGTTATGGAATATGTTGAAGGGATAACCCTCAAGGAATATATTGAACAGCAGGGTAAACTCGGAATAAAGGAATCGGTGCATTTTTCAATGCAGATTCTCCGCGCACTCCAGCACGCTCATGATAAAGGCATAGTCCACAGAGACATCAAACCGCAGAACATAATGCTTCTGCCGAACGGTAAAATAAAGGTGACCGATTTCGGCATCGCAAGATTCAGCTACAGCGACACAAAAACAATGACGGACAGTGCAATCGGCTCTGTTCATTACATAAGCCCGGAGCAGGCAAGAGGCGACACAACTGACGACAGAGCTGATATATATTCAGTCGGTGTTGTAATGTATGAAATGCTTACGGGTCAGCTTCCTTTTCAGGCGGACAGCTCTGTTTCCGTTGCTCTTATGCAGCTTCAGAATGACCCAAAACGCCCGAGAGAGCTTAACAGCTCAATACCTGTCGGTCTTGAGCAGATTACCATGCACGCAATGCAGAAGAATGCCGCAGACAGATACCAGTCTGCCGCAGAGATGCTTCTTGATATTGAGGAATTCAAAAGAAATCCGACAATAAGATTTCAGCAGAATTATTTTGTTGATAACGAACCGACAAAATATGTTACCAAGGCAACAACCTCGGGTGGCGTTGTGAAGAGCAATGTCAGAACAACTCCGGTTGTTGCTCCACCCGTTGTTGAAAATGATGACGAAGATGATGATGGCGGTTCGGGCAAATTTAAAATGATGATTGCAGGTATCGGAATAGGAATTGCTATTCTTGCCGCAGTAATCTTTGCAGTTCTTTATTTCTTTACGGATACATTCAAGAAATCCGGGCTTGTTGTTCCGAACTTCACAGGTTCAATGTATACCGATGTTGAGAAAAACGAATCATACAAGGAATTGTTTGAATTTGAATTCAACATGGTTTCAAACAGCGGTTATCAGGACGGCACGATTTACGGTCAGAATCCCAAGAGCGGAACGAGAGTCAAGAAAACTCCGATGAAGATTACTCTTACCGTTGCAAGCAACAAGCAGAAAATTCCCGTTACCGATGTTTACGGAATGATGTATGAACAGGCAAAGAGAACTCTCGAAAGCAAAGGCTTTGTTGTTGTGCCGGTTCCGATGGTCAGCACAACAGAGGAATTCGGAACGGTTATCAAAACCGAACCCGAGCGTAATGTTGAAGCGGTCAGCGGAAGCACTGTCACAATTTATTATGCGAGCGATGAAGATCTCATTGAGGTTCCGGCAGTAATTGGCTATGATTCCGAAATGGCGAAGGTGCTTATCGAATCCGTTAATCTTATTTTTGACACAACGGTAACGGAAGAAAACAGCAACAGACCTGCCGGTGAGGTTATAAAGCAGAATCCCGAACAGGGCGAAAAGGTTCTCAGCGGAAGCAAGGTTTCGGTTGTTGTCAGTAACGGCATCCCCGAAAATGCCAAGGCAGAGGTAACTGTTTCTCTTCCTGCAACGGGTAGCAGAGGCTCATTTGAAGTTTTTGTCAACAATGAATCTCAGGTTCGTAAAACGCTTCTTTTTGACGGAATGGATTTCACCTTTGAGGTTGAAGGCACGGGAGCAACAGCACCTGTAAAGGTTTATGTTGATAATGAATTATACTATACCTGTGATGTTGATTTCACCAAAACTCCTTCGGCGGTTTCGGCAGGTTCATATATTAATTCAAGCTCATCCTTCTCAAGGAAAACCGTTCCCGATGTAACGGGCAGGAGTGTTACCGAAGCAAAGGAAATTCTTTCAAAGTCAGGCTTCTTCAATGTTTCGGTTAAGGGACAGATAGTTTATGAGCCGTCAAAATATGATGTTGTTCTTTCGCAGAGCCCTTCATCATCAATTGTTCTGACCTATCCCGTCAACACGGAAATAAACCTCTATGTCGGCACTGCTGATTCAAACGAATGATGAGAAAAGAAGAAGGTATTATAATAAAAGGAATCGGAGGCTTCTATTATGTAGAAGTCTCCGGCGAGATATTTGAATGCAAGGCAAGGGGGCTTTTCAGAAAGCAGGGAATCAAGCCTCTTGCAGGTGACCGAGTTTTAATTTCAATCAACGAAAAGGCTGAAAACACAATTGATGATATATTCGAAAGAAAGAGCGTTCTTCTGAGACCTCCCGTTGCGAATATTGACCGCCTTTTCGTCCTTTCGTCAACCTGCGAACCGAGTCCCGTTTTTCTGATAATAGACAGAATGACTGCCTATGCCGAAAATGCAGGCATTGAGTCGATCGTTCTTTTCACAAAGGCGGATATGCAGTCCGCTGATGAATATGTTGAAATTTATCGCAAGGCCGGTTTTATCTCTTATGCCGTTTCTTCCGTTGACGGCAGGGGAGTTGAAGAGGTCAGAAAAGAGCTGAATGGTCATATCAGTGCATTCTGCGGAAATTCGGGAGTCGGAAAATCCTCTCTTCTGAATGCTCTCAATCCTTCTCTTGAGCTTAAAACCGCTCAAATCAGCGAAAAGCTCGGCAGAGGAAAGCATACCACCCGTCACAGCGAATTATTCAGGCTTGAGGGCGGATATGTTGCCGATACCCCCGGATTTTCTTCATTCGATTTTGAAGATGAAGACATAATACTCAAGGATGACCTTCCGTATGCATTCAGAGAATTTGAAAAATATATCGGTCAATGTAGGTTCACTTCGTCATGCCTTCATGTCAGGGATAAAGGATGCAGAATTTTGCAGGCAGTTGAAGAAGGAGAAATTCCGAGAAGCCGTCACGAAAGCTATTGCTCAATGATGGAGCAGGCAAGTGCAGTTAAGGAATGGGAGCTTAATAAGCGTAAGAAGTAACGAAAATCACCGCTGTTGATTATACTGTAAATAGGCATAAGCCGATTTCTGCAGTTGATTGGGCGGTGATTATTTGTTTATCCGTAATTCAAAGGGAATTATCTGCATCTCCTTTGCGGTAGGTCTTATAACTGCTGCTCTGTTTCCGTATAAGTTTGCGATTATAATTGTTTCCGCAATTCTGATTATGGCAGGAATCTGTTTCTGCCGATACTGACTATGGGAGGTAAGAAAATGAAAGTAGTAGTAGTGAGAAGTCCGAAAGCGTTGAGCGGAATACTGCGGATTATTTTCGGGATAAAAAAAGATTGAACATAAAAAATGCACCTGCGAACCAGGTGCATTGATTTTTAAAGAGAGCTTATTATGCCGTCAACAGAAGATATATCATCGCATATGCAGAGAATAACAATATTACCGATTGTTTTGGTATAAGCATTTTCGATTTTCGGAACCTCTGACGGCTTGTAATCCGAAAAACCTTCCTTGAGATATTTTATCCTTTCCGAAACTGCGTTTTCTATTGAAGGAATATCATCTGCATTCTTAACATTGAAAACAGCAATTTCATCTGCAACAGCACTTCCGACCCTGAAATATCTGACTTCGCTTACGAGCAATTCATCAATTGCATAATCCGAGAGTGCAACAGCTGAGTCGATTTCTTCTGGAGTAATTTCAAAATTCAGCTTAGAAATCAAAGCATCGGAAATTAAATCAACGGTTAAAAGTGACGAATCTGTGTTTTTTTCTCCGCAAGAGCAGAGCAAAAGGATTATAAAAATCGGAATGAGTAAGCAGATTGTTTTTTTCATTTTTTTCACCATCATTAAATTTTTTCTTCAATCACATCAAGCCATTTTTCACAGCTTTTTTTGTTGAGATGAACTCCGTCATATGCGGCATCGTCAGGAAGGTTACCTTTTCTGTCCTTGAACGAAGAAGCAACATCAATATAGTAAACTCCTTCATCCTTTGCGAGCTGTTTAATGAGAGAATTAAAGGTGTCTATTCTTTCATTTGTGCAGTCAAATTCGGCTTTGTCGGAGGCCGCTTTTGAAATCGGAATCATTGACTGCAGATAAATATCGGCTCTCGGGTCTTTTTTCTTTATATCATCAATTATTTTCTTGTATTTCGCAACAAAGGTTGATTCGCTCGGCCAGCCGCATTCGTTTTCCCCGAACTGAAGAAAATATTTATCAAAGTGCTTTCTGCCTATTTCATCCATTATCGGTCTGCTTGACCCCGGAGTGCATTTTGTATAAACAGTTGAAACATTAACGCCGACTGACGCATAAACATTTTTAACAAGTCCGTATTCCTTGAGGTCGAGAGTTCTTGAATTTCCGATGAATACGCAGTCCTCAAAGCAGTCATATGCTCCGCTTTTTTTCGATTTCTTTTTTGTCTCTTTTTCAGTATAATATTCTTCTGTTTCTTCCGTTTCTTCTGTTGTCTTTTCGGCAGTGGTGGTTTCCTGCTTCTGCGTTGTTGTTGCGGTTGTCTGAACAGCCGTTGAAGAAATTGTTTCTTTAATCGTCGTAATCACCTGAGTTGTCAGGGATGTTGTTTTATCCTGTTCCTGTGCACCCGTTTTTTTTAAAGCGGAAACTGCAAAAAACAAAAGCACTGTAAGAGCTGCAATGAATATAAACAGTTCAATTTTTCGGCTTCTCATCTATTTTAATTCCTTTGATTTTTATTCAGCCTGAATATTTTACAACAGCATTTGAATAAAATCAATTAAAATTTGTTTACATTTTGATTACAAATTATTTAAGCTGACAAAAACAGGCAAAGAAAAATTCTTCACCTGTTTGAAAATCTGTTCGGTTTTTCAAAATCACTTTGCAGGGCAATGATTTGTTGCAACAATATTGATACCTGTTCCGAGAATATTCTCAATAAGAATATCTCCGAGAATAACGGGAGCTTTAACCTCTGCCTTTGCAATTTCGTTCATGCAGTCCATCATTCTTGCTTTGGGAATAGGTCCTGCCGATTTGCAGGGAACAACATTATGAATTCCGCCGTCAACCTTAACGGTTGTTGCAAGGCTTCTGACCGGGTTGGTGCATTCTGTTCTTGCATAAGCATCTCCACGCTTGCAGGTGTTGCCCGAAACGGAAACAACTTCTCCGTTATCATTCAGCTCAACGGTTATTCCACAGCCCATAGGGCAGGATACACAAATAATATTCTTCTGCATGATTACGCCTCCACTGAAATTTCGATAACGCCGTCAGCGGCAAAGCTCTTGAGAATATCGTTTTTGATAACAACATTTTCCATTTCGCCGGGAGCAAGACGGGGTCTCTTTTTGCTGATAATTTCATTGCCGTTGTATTTAACAACAACCTTTGCGTTCTTGTATGTCTGACCAACTCTGAAATAAAGCTTCACATCATCATCATTTTTGATGTTGACCTTCTGCGGAACAATATAGCGGACTCCGTTGACACCCTTTGTGGTTATGTATTCGGGAGCATCCTTTTTGCCGAGAACATATTTTGCGGCTCCTTCGCCGGCTGTCTGGCTTTCGAGTGTAACATAGTCAACGAGGTCATGAACATGAAGAACATTTCCGCAGGCAAAAACGCCCTTGTGAGATGTTTCTCTGAATTCATCAACAACTGCTCCCTTTGTTACGGGGTCAAGCTCTATGCCGACTTCTCTTGTAAGCTCATTTTCGGGAATAAGACCGACAGAAAGAAGAAGAGTATCGCATTCGATATACTGTTCTGTGCCTTTAATCGGACGAAGTTTTTCGTCAACATTTGCGATTGTAACGCCTTCAACTCTGTCCTTGCCGTGGATTTCAACAACCGTGCAGCTGAGCCTGAGGGGAATTCCGAAATCATCAAGGCACTGAACGATGTTTCTTGTCAGACCGCTTGAATAAGGCATAAGCTCGCACACAACCTTGACTTCTGCACCCTCAAGTGTCATTCTGCGTGCCATGATAAGACCTATATCGCCCGAGCCGAGGATAACAACCTTTTTGCCGGGCATATAGCCGTCAATGTTAACATATTTCTGTGCTGTACCTGCACTCATAACCCCTGCCGCTCTTGTGCCGGCAATGTTGAGTGCTCCTCTCGGTCTTTCTCGGCAACCCATGGCAAGAATAACAGCCTTTGCCTGAATTTCAAGAAGACCGTCTTCTTTGTTAACTGCATATACAACATTGCTTTCGGTAATCTGAAGAGCCATTGTGTCAACCTTATATTCGATTTTCTTTTCGTTGACAAGCTGAATGAATCTGTCTGCGTATTCTGGACCCGAAAGCTCTTCGCCGAAATAATGAAGACCGAAGCCTGTATGAATGCACTGCTCAAGAATACCGCCGAGAGTTTCCGCTCTTTCAAGAATGAGAATGCTGTCAACTCCGCATTCCTTTGCCTTGAGAGCCGCCGCCATTCCGGCAGGTCCTCCGCCGATAACAACTATATCATAATTAAGCATCGTTTTCGCCTCACTTTGTTCTTTCGTAGAGAATCTTTGAGCTTCCGCCGCACTTGGTTATTTCGTTTAGCTCAACTCCGAGTTCTCTTGCAAGTATTTCAACAACCTTTGAGCCGCAGAATCCGCCTTGACAGCGACCCATTCCTGCTCTTGTTCTTCTCTTAACGCCGTCAACATCTCTTGCACCTGCCGGAGCATGGATTGCATCAAGAATTTCGCCCTCCGTTATTGTTTCGCAACGGCAGATTATTCTTCCGTAGGCGGGATTTTTTTCAATGAGAGCTTTGCGTTCCTCATTGCTCATGTGTCTGAAACGGACAGGCTCTTTTCTTGAGGGGATAAAATCTGCCTTTTCCTCTGCGTTAAGCTTTTCAAGAAGCATATCCTTTACATAAACCGCAATTGCAGGAGCGGACGAAAGACCGGGGGATTCGATGCCGGCAGCATTGATAAACTGCTCGTTTTTTTCGCTCGGCTCAATGATGAAATCGTCCTTGTCGCAATGGGCACGAAGACCTGCAAAGGAGGTGATAACCTCTCTTGTGTTGAGGCAGGGAACGGATTTCTTGGCAATTTCAAGAATATCCGCAAGTGCTTCGGAGGTTGTTGCAACATCGGTCTTGTCTTCAATGTCAAGTGCACTCGGGCCGATAAGAAGGTTTCCGTCAACCGTGGGTGTTACAAGAATTCCCTTGCCCATCTTTGAAGGACACTGGAAAATCGTATGCTTTGCAAGATAGCCGATCGATTTGTCGCAGAGCATATATTCTCCCTTACGGGGAACGGTATGGATTGAGTTATCGCCGATAAGAGCGGCAATTTCATCGCAGAAAACGCCGGCGGCATTGATAACATATTTTGTGTTAAAGCTTGTTTCGCCGTTTGAAATCGTGAATTCCTTTCCGTTAAAATCAATCTTTTTAACTTCAAAATTGCGGATGAATTCAGCTCCGTTCATAACTGCATTTTCGGCGGCGGCAATAGTAAGCTCATAGGGGCAGACGATGCCGGCTGAAGGAGCCCAGAGAGCACCCTTTGCTTCGTCACTGATTGTAGGCTCTTCTTCACGAAGCTTAGCCTTGTCATATATTTCAAGCCCCGGAACGCCGTTTTCAACACCTCTGTTAAGAAGCTCTTTAATTGTTTCCATTTCTTCGTCAGAAAAAGCAACAACAAGCGAACCTATGGGCTTAAAGGGAACAAAAAGAGTTTTGCAAAGCTCCGGCATAAGCTCCGTACCTTTAACATTGAGCTTTGCTTTGAGCGTTCCCGGCTTTGCATCAAAGCCTGCGTGAACGATTGCACTGTTTGCTTTCGAGGTACCCATCGCCATATCACTGCATTTTTCAACGAGGGCGATTTTAATGTTGTATCGGCTGAGTTCACGAGCGATGAGCGAGCCCACAACGCCTGCACCGATAACGGCAACATCATAGTTCATTGATAAAACCTCCGTATATTTTACGGCTCAAACCGTATGATTTCAGACCAAAAGTCATTATATCATAACCTTCATGCTTAAACAACTGTTTTTTGATTAAAACCGATTATATTTTTACATTTATTTTCACGCTTTTATTTGGCTCAATATCTCACCGACCTTGCCGTGAATGATGAACCCGAATCTTTCGTCCATCTCCGTTGCATCACGGTTAATCAGAACAACATTTTTTCCTTTGAAATATCTGATAAATCCTGCCGCAGGATAAACGGTCAGGGAAGTACCTGCAACGATGAGCATATCTGCGTTTTCAATTGCCTTCAACGCTCCATTGACCGTTGTATCATTAAGGGATTCCTCATAAAGCACAACATCGGGCTTGATGATTCCTCCGCACGAACAGCGTGGAATATCGTTACAGCCACAGACATATTCAACATCAAATGATTTGCCGCATTTCATGCAGTAATTCCGAAGCGTTGAGCCGTGAAGCTCGTAAACATTTCTGCTCCCTGCCGCTGTGTGAAGACCGTCAATATTCTGTGTTATGACCGCAGAAAGCTTTCCTACTTTTTCAAGCTCCGCAAGCTTATAATGAGCGGCATTCGGCTTTGCCCCCGGAGCATAGAGATGCTTTGAATAAAATTCGTAGAATTCTTTTGTATGTTCAACAAAAAATGAATGGCTGATGATTTTTTCGGGTGGATATTTGTAATCCATCATATATATTCCGTCTGCCGAGCGGAAATCGGGAATGCCGCTTTCCGTTGAAACTCCCGCACCGCCGAAAAAGACGATTTTTTCGCTTTCATCAATCATTTTCTGAAGCTTTTCAATATTGTTATTCATTCATTTTCACCTCTGACACAAGTATAGACCTGTGAAATCAGCTTGTCAATAAATTGATTAAAAAGCACAAAATATTGAGCTTTTTTATTGAAATAATCAGCGGATGATGTTATAATACATTAGTAAAATGGTTAATTGTTGCTTTCTGCGGAATACTATAACATATTTCTTGTGAAGGAGCCTTTCCGTGAAACGCAGAAAAACCGAATTGAATAATTTCCTTTTAACCTCGCCCGTTCCCGACTGTTCATCAGCCGAAAATGACGGTAGCTCAGGTAACCGTGCATTTGCCGAATCGGGTTCGGTGACTGTTCGGAGGGGCAACAGATTATTTTACTGCATGACGATAATCGGGCAGATTGAAGGTCATTATTTTCTTTCGTCGCAGAATAAAACAACAAGATATGAGCAGGTTATTCCTCAGCTTGTGGCAATTGAGGAGAGCGAAGAAATTGACGGACTTCTGCTCATTCTCAACACTGTCGGCGGTGACATTGAAGCCGGTCTTGCCATTGCGGAGCTTATTTCGGGAATGAAAACGCCGACTGTTTCGCTTGTGCTCGGCGGAGGTCATTCAATCGGAGTTCCGCTTGCGGTTTCGGCAGACCGCTCATTCATAACTCCGTCTGCAACAATGACGGTGCATCCCGTTCGCATGAACGGACTTGTGCTCGGAGTTCCGCAGACTCTTGCCTATTTTGAGCAGACGCAGGAAAGAATAGTTGATTTCGTAACAAGGCATTCGGAAATATCTGCAAAAAGATTCCGTGAGCTTATGCTTGCAATGGGAGAGCTTGTGATGGATGTCGGAACGGTTCTGACCGGAGAAAAGGCGGTTGAAGAGGGAATAATCAATTCAATCGGCGGTCTTTCCGATGCACTCGATTGTTTATATAAAATGGCTGAAAATAACACTCCGAAAGGATGAAATAAAGTGGCAAACTCCACATCTAAAAAAACCGATACGAAGCCGAAAAAGAAAAGCTCTTCGCCGAAGACATCAGAAAAAAAGCCTAAAACCGAAGAACAGATAATGACAAATCATCAGACTTATGCCCTCATAATCGGAGCCTTGGGTCTGTTTCTGCTGTTTGTAGATTTCATTGAGGGTGAGAGTGTCTGGAATTTTCTGCATAATTCCATGTTTGGTTTGTTCGGATTTTGTGCATATATTGTCCCGTTCATTCTCTTCTATGTAACATTTGTGCTGGCAGTCGATAAGAAAATGACAACTCTTGCCGGCAACCTTATCAGCACGGGAATTCTGACCGTTCTGATATGTAGTATCATACATATCTTTTCAAATGTTTCCGAATATTTCTCCGAATCTCTCGGTCTTCAGATAGTCGATTCATGGGATTTAGGCGGCTATTCTCTTGCAAGCGGCGGAGTTATCGGTGCAATTTTCGGTGGCTTAATCGGAAAATGCTTCGGAAAAACCGGAGCAATCATAACTCTTCTTCTGCTGATTTTTGTTGTTGTTATGATTTTTACGGGCACAACTCTTCGTTCGCTGTTTTCGGTTATCCGTAAGCTTGTAAAGGGCTTCGGAGCATTCACAAATGAAAAAATTGAGCAGACAAACGAAATTATTGAGCAGATTAAAGAAGAGAAGGAAGAGAAAAAAAGCTTCAGACCTCCGCAGAAGCCGACTGCTTCGGCAGAGGATATTCCCGTTCCCGTTATTCACGAAGAGCCTGACCCTATTCCGAAGCTTAATATTGAAGCTGAAATTCCCGACATTCCTATCACTAAGCTTGAGGATTCTCAGCCGGTTGAAGAGACTGTTGAGGAGCCGCTTCCGAAAACAAGAAAAAAGGTCAGAAAAGAGCCTTCCGTTCCTTCGGGCGAGCCTGAAATTTCGGAAGTCGAAAATATAAGCGGAGAATATGTATTTCCTCCCATTGACTGCCTGAAGCTTGCTAAAAATGACGGTGCAGTTGACAGCATGGAAGAAATGCAGATGGGTGCAAAAAAGCTTGTTTCAACTCTTGAAAGCTTTAAAATAAATGTTGAGGTAACCAATATCTGCCGTGGACCCTCGGTCACGAGATATGAGCTTGTGCCTGAAGCAGGTGTCAGAATAAGCAAAATAACAACCCTTTCGGATGACCTTGCTCTGCGTCTTGCCGCAAAGAGCATCAGAATAGAAGCTCCCATTCCCGGCAAATCGGCAATCGGAATCGAGGTTCCCAACAGTGCAAAATCAATGGTATCAATGCGTGAAATAATTGATACGGAGCAATACAGGTCCGCAAAGAGCAAGCTGAATGTTGCTCTCGGAAAGGATATTACAGGTAATATCATCTGTGCCGATCTGACGAAAATGCCACATCTTCTTGTTGCCGGCACAACGGGTTCGGGCAAATCGGTTTGCCTGAATTCAATGATTATCAGCATTCTCTATAATGCAACTCCCGAGGAAGTCAAGCTTCTGATGATTGACCCGAAGGCGGTTGAATTCACGATTTATAACGGAATAGCTCATCTTGAGGTTCCCGTTGTTTCTCAGCCGAGAAAAGCGGCAGGAGCTTTGAGCTGGGCAGTCGGCGAAATGGAACGCCGTTATCAGCTCCTTGCGGAAAATTCCGTAAGAGATATTAAGAGCTTCAACGCTCTGTGCGAAACAAGAGAAGACCTTAAAAAGATGCACCATATCGTTATCTTTATTGATGAGCTTGCCGACCTCATGATGACCTCCCCGAAAGAGGTTGAAGACTCTATCTGCCGCCTTGCACAGAAGGCAAGAGCCGCAGGAATTCATCTTGTTATCGCAACGCAGAGACCTTCCGTTGATGTTATCACGGGAATAATCAAAGCAAATATTCCGAGCCGAATTGCTCTTTTTGTTTCGTCTCAGATTGACTCAAGAACCATTCTTGATTCAAGCGGAGCTGAAAAGCTTCTCGGCAACGGCGATATGCTTTTCTCTCCCGTCGGTTCGTCAAAGCCAACCCGAGTGCAGGGCTGCTTTATCTCCGACAGTGAGGTTGAAAATGTTGTTAACCATATTAAAAATCAGATGCAGTCTACATATAACGAAGAGACGATGAAGGAAATCGAAGCCAAAGCCGCCGCCTCCGAAAGCTCAGGAAAGAGCAGTGACGATGATGAAGACGACGGCGACTGGGATCCCGTTCTTGATGATGCGGCAGAAATAGTCATTACTGCCGGAGGAGCCTCAACAACCATGCTTCAAAAGAAGCTTAAACTCGGCTATGCAAGAGCTTCAAGAGTTATCGACCAGCTCGAAGAAAAGGGCATTATCGGTCCTTCAAACGGAGCGAAGCCGAGAGAGGTTCTTGTTTCAAAACAGCAGTGGTATGAAATGCAGGCTCTTGCAGACGGTGCAAGTGCTAACGAAGCCCTTGCCGCTCCCGATGTTGACAGCGTTTTTGCGGACGATGATGATTATGCAGGCAACGATGATTTTGATGAAGAATCAGATTTTTAATCCACGGAGGTAAACCGTATGAACGGCTTTTTACCCGTTACAAAAGAAGAAATGACAAGCAGGGGATGGGAAACAGCTGATTTTGTTTATGTCAGCGGCGATGCCTATGTTGACCATCCCAGCTTCGGTGCATCCATAATCACCCGTGTGCTTGAAAATGCAGGCTTCAAGGTTGCTTTTCTTTCACAGCCGGATTGGCGGAAAAACGATGATTTCATGCGTTTCGGAAAACCTCGCCTCGGCTTCCTTGTTACGAGCGGAAACATTGATTCAATGGTTGCTCATTATACCGTTGCCAAGAAGAAAAGAACAACGGATTCTTACAGCCCGGGAGGAAAAATCGGTCTTCGCCCCGACAGAGCGGTAATAGTCTATTGCAATAAAATCCGTGAAATCTACGGCGATATTCCTATAATAATCGGCGGTCTTGAAGCGTCCTTGAGACGCTTTGCACACTATGACTACTGGGATAATAAAATCCGCCGTTCGATATTATTTGATTCGCAGGCAGACATTCTTTCATTCGGGATGGGCGAAAGGTCGATGGTTGAAATTGCGAAAAGACTTGATGCCGGCGAGGATGTTTCAACTATTCATGATGTCAGAGGAACCTGTTACAGCGTTGATGTGCGTGAAACTCCGTATATCGGCGTGGAATGCCCATCCTTCGATAATGTCTGTAATTCAAAAAAAGAATATGCAGTTTCATGCAGAATTCAGCAGGATGAGCAGGATTTCTTCCGTGGAAAGGTTATCAAGCAACGCCATGGTAGCCGAATGCTTGTTCAGAATCAGCCTGCAATGCCGCTTTCGCAGGAAGAGCTTGATGCGGTTTATGAATTGCCTTTTATGCGGACCTATCATCCGATGTATGAAAAAGACGGCGGAGTGCCGGGCATAGAAGAGGTTCGTTTTTCAATTACGCATAACAGAGGATGCTTCGGAGCCTGCAATTTTTGCTCTCTTGCCTTCCATCAGGGAAGATACATAACCACACGAAGCAAGGAATCAATCGTTAAGGAAGCGAAGCTTTTGACAACTCTGCCCGATTTCAAGGGCTATATTCACGATATAGGCGGTCCGACTGCAAACTTCCGTCAGCCGTCATGTCTTGGTCAGGAGCAGAGAGGTCTCTGCAAGGGCAAAAAGTGCCTTGCACCAAAGCCCTGCCCTAATCTTGTTTCAAATCACGAGGAATATCTTGATATTCTCCGCACTGTCCGTTCGCTTCCGAAAATCAAGAAGGTGTTTATCCGTTCTGGAATAAGATATGATTATCTTCTTGAGGATAAGGATGAAACCTTTTTTCGTGAGCTTGTTGCAAACCATGTCAGCGGTCAGCTCAAGGTTGCTCCCGAGCATTGCTCTGCGGCTGTTCTCGATAAAATGGGCAAACCGCATATTGAGGCATATATCAGGTTTTCGAAGAAGTATTTCGAATTCAGCAAATCGGAGAACAAAGAGCAGTATCTTGTGCCTTATCTTATGTCTTCGCATCCCGGTTGCACATTGAAGGATGCGATTGAGCTTGCAACATTTCTGAAAAAGAACGGCATCAGACCCGAGCAGGTTCAGGATTTTTATCCGACTCCGGGTACTGTTTCAACCTGTATGTTCTATACGGGACTTGACCCATACACGATGCAGGAGGTCTATGCTGCGAAGGAGCCTCATGATAAAGCTCTTCAGCGGGCTTTGCTTCAATATTATGACCCTAAATTCGGTGACCTTGTTCGTGAAGCGTTGAGAAAAGCCGGCAGAAGTGACCTTATCGGTTATTCGGCAGGATGCCTTGCAAGACCTTCGGCGAAGCAGAATAATGTTGCAAAGAGGAGCGATGGTAATTATGGCAGGCAAAAAGCGAAAAAACGCAGGTAAGTTTTTTACAATAGCAATTGTTCTTTTCGTTTTCGTTATTCTTCTTTCACGCTTTGACAGCGAAAAACCGCTTTCCGGGCTTGAAACGGTTATGGGAACGCAGAGCGAATTTGTTGAGAATGAATTGCGTGTTCAGATTATTGATGTCGGTCAGGGAGATTCAATTCTCGTTGAGTGCGGCGGAAAATCTCTGCTGATTGATGCAGGGGATAACGGATGCGAGCAGAAAATAATGAATGTTCTTAATTCGAGAGGAATAAAAAAGCTCAATTATATTATCGCAACCCACCCTCATGCCGACCATATCGGTGCAATGCCCGAGGTGATAACAGAATTCGGAACGGAGCTTCTTATTATGCCGAAAATTCCGAATAATCTTGTGCCGACCTCGGCAACCTTTTCGGCACTTCTTGATGCAATTGAAAAGAATTGCGATAAATCCGTTTATTCTTCCGTTGGGAAGATTTATCAGCTCGGAAATGCAACATTTAAGATTGTTGCACCCATCAGTCAGAATTCCGAGGACCTCAACGAAAATTCCGTTGTTGTCAGGCTTGAATACGGCGAAAATTCTTTTCTGCTGACCGGTGACGCTTCGGGTGATGAGGAAAGGGAGCTTATTGATTCCGGAGCGGATGTGGACTGCGATGTGCTCAAGGTGGGTCATCACGGCTCTTCAACATCTTCATCTTCGGATTTTCTCAAAAAGGTTTCTCCCGAAATCTGCGTTATTTCCTGCGGAGAGGATAACAGATACGGCCATCCCAATGCCAAAACGGTCAAAAGGCTCGAAAAGGTCTGCGGCAGGATATACAGAACGGACACAGACGGAGATGTTGTGTTCGTTTCCGACGGCGAAAATCTTAAAACATTTATTGACGGAAAAGAGGTTTCGTAATGTTTTTCAGCGTAGACAGAATTGAAGGGGATGTAGCAGTCTGCATCAGCGATATGGGGCAGACCTTCGTAATAAAGCTTGATTTGATTGACGGAAATCCCCATGAAGGAAGCGTTCTTTTTGATATGGGCAACGGCAGATACCTTTGCAGCAGTGCCGAGGAGGATAAACGCAGAAAAGAAAATGCAGACCGCCTCGAAAAACTTATGCAGGAAGAACAATAAAAGCATGAAAAAATATGCAGTATTATTCATTTTGCTCTTGAATAATACTGCTTTTTATTATATAATAATATAAATGTGTTTTCACGGAGGAATTAACTTGTCAGTAGTTTCCGATATTAAAAAGATTTCGGTTTCTCATGAAGAAGCTCTGAAACAGAATGAATATAAACAGCTTGTCAGAAGCCTTGTTGAATCAAAATTCGATTCTGCACCGAAGGCCTTTGTGCATACATACGGTTGCCAGGGAAATGTTGCAGACGGCGAAAGGCTCAAGGGAATGCTTGAAGAAATGGGATATTCTCTTGTTGAAGAGCTTGAGAATGCTGATTTGATTTTATATAACACCTGTGCAATCAGAGAGCACGCTGAAGACAGAGTTTTCGGCAATGTCGGTGCTCTCAAGAAGATGAAATATGAAAACAGGGATATGAAAATTATTCTCTGCGGCTGTATGATGCAGCAACAGCATATTGCCGATAAAATCAGAGCAAGCTATCCGTTTGTTGATATAGTTTTCGGAACCCATGTTATTCATAAGCTTCCGGAATTCCTTTACAGAAGCTTTGCAACAGGCAAGAAGGTCTATGAGCTTCCCGATAATGACGGAGTGATTGCCGAGGAGCTTCCTGTTCACAGAGACAGCGAATTCAAGGCGTGGATTCCCATTATGTATGGATGCAACAACTTTTGCACATACTGTATTGTTCCCTATGTCAGAGGCAGAGAGAGAAGCAGAGACCCCGAAACGATTGTCAACGAAGCTAAAGAGCTTGTTGCAAACGGCTATAAAGAAATTACTCTTCTCGGTCAGAATGTCAATTCTTACGGAAAATATCCTGATTACGGTTGCAATTTTGCAGCTCTTCTGAGAAGGCTCAACGATATAGACGGCGATTTCACAATAAGGTTCATGACTTCTCATCCGAAGGACTGCACTTCTGAACTGCTTGATACAATGGCGGAATGCGAAAAGGTTGCAAAGCATCTTCATCTTCCGTTCCAGAGCGGCAACAACAGAGTGCTTAATGATATGAACAGAAGATACACAAGAGAAAAATATCTTGAGCTTCTCAATTATGCTTATTCTGTTATGCCGGAGCTTTCGGTAACGAGCGATGTTATTGTCGGATTTCCCGGCGAAACATATGAAGAATTTCTCGATACGGTTTCGCTCATAAAAGAAGCGAAGTTCACTTCGATGTATACCTTCATCTATTCCGCAAGAGAAGGAACAAAGGCGGCAAAAATGCCCGACCCTATTTCAAAGGAAGAAAAGGGAAAATGGCTTCGTGAGCTTATTGAGGTGCAGGAGGTCATCGCCGCAGAAAGAACCGCATCAATGGTCAGAAAAACCTTCAGAGTGCTTTGCGAAAGCATAAGCAAGAGCGGCTTGATTGAGGGAAGAACCTCGGGCAACATTATTATTGAATTTCCTGCCGATGCTTCGGTAATCGGCAGTTTCCGCAAGGTCAGAGTCACGGAATCACTAACATGGATTCTTCGTGGCGAGCTTGCGGAATAAATCAAATTATTTTTCAGACAGGAGAAAACAAACATGGACGTAATTGCAAAGGCAAGAGAACTCGGTGCAGTTCTTCAGCAGGATGAACGCTACACAAAGCTCGCAGAGGCTCAGAAGGCTTGTGAAACAGACACAGCCCTTAATGACCTCATCGCAAGAATGCAGTTCATTCAGATGTCATTCCAGCACGAGGCTTCAAAAGAAGATAAGAACGAAGAAACACTTCAGTCTCTCGATAAGGAATACGGCGAGGTTTATACTCAGATTATGGCTAATGCCAATATGGTTGCTTATGAAGCGGCAAGAGGCGAAATTGACGAGCTTATGAAGAAGGTCAATGCTATTTTTGCTCTTTGCCTTCAGGGCGAAGACCCTGCAACCTGTGAGCCTGCTGAGGAGCATGAACACCATTGCGGCGGCGAATGCTCAAGCTGCGGCGGCTGTCACTGAAATTAAGCAATTTCATGTCTGCTGCGTTCAGAATATTCTGAATGCGGCAGACTGACGGGATGTTTTTGAAAGGTACGGATTTAATAATGGCAGAGCTTACCCCGATGATGAAACAATATTTTCAGATAAAGGAACAGTATCCGGACACAATTGTTATGTTTCGCCTCGGAGACTTCTATGAGATGTTTTTCGACGATGCAAAGCTTGTTTCGGCAGAGCTTGAGCTTGTTCTTACAGGCAGGGACTGCGGTCAGGAAGAAAGAGCACCGATGTGCGGTGTTCCGTTTCACAGCGTTGATTCCTATATTGCCCGTCTTGTTGCAAAGGGATATAAAATCGCAATCTGTGAACAGCTCGAAGACCCTGCTCTTGCCAAGGGACTTGTTAAGCGTGATGTAACGAGAGTTATCACTCCGGGAACTGTTATCGAAAGCACCATGCTTGATGAAAGCAAAAATAACTTTCTTGCATCTGTTTGTGTTGTTGATAAGAAAATCGGTCTTTGCTTTGCCGATATTTCAACAGGCTGTGTTTATGCAACGCAGCTTGAAAGCAAAAATTCACAGCGCAGAATAATTAATGAACTCGGCAGATTCGTTCCCACAGAGCTTATTATCAATTCTGATTTCCTCAAGCTCAGCGATGTAACGGATTTCATCAAAAACCGTCTTCATTCAGCCTGCGATATTCTTGATGATGATTGCTTTGACCTTTCAAAAGCATCCGCTTCATTAATCAGACATTTCGGCGTCACATCTCTTTCCGATATTTCTCTCGGAGGAGCAGATGCGGCAGTCTGTGCAGTTGGTGCGGCTCTCGATTATCTCAAGAGCGTTCAGAAATGCGAGCTTGATAACATAACGAATATTGAATATTACGGCGATAGCAGCTTTATGCGTCTTGATGTTTCAACCATGCGTAATCTTGAGATAACCGAAACAATGAGAAACCGTGAAAAAAGAGGTTCTCTTCTCTGGGTTCTTGATAAAACAAAAACCTCAATGGGCAAAAGAATGCTTCGCAGTTGGCTTGAACAGCCTCTTCTCAATATTGCAAAAATCACAAAAAGACATAATGCCGTTTCTGAACTGGTTGAGAACCCGAACCTGCGTGATGATATTATTTCTCTTCTTTCGGGCTGTCAGGATATGGAAAGGCTGATAACGAGAATTGCCTATTCAACTGCCAATGCAAGAGAGCTTAAAGCTCTTTCGGCAACGCTTCTTCGCCTTCCGCAGATTAAAGAAATTCTTTCATCCTGCCAAAGCTCCATGCTCGGTGAAATCAACGGCGGAATTTCTCCGCTCGAGGATATTGCAAAGCTGATTGAAGCATCTATAACCGATGAACCACCGTTTTCAATCCGTGAGGGCGGAATGATAAGAGACGGCTTCAATGAGGAGCTTGATTCGCTTCGTGATATTGTGAATAACGGCAAGGGATATATAGCAGATATTCAGATGCGTGAGCAGGAAAAAACGGGAATAAAGAAGCTTAAAATCGGCTATAACAGAGTTTTCGGTTATTATATTGAGGTTTCGAATTCCTTCAAGGAGCTTGTTCCCGAAGCATACATAAGAAAGCAGACCCTTGCAAACTGCGAAAGATATATAACTCAAGAGCTTAAGGAGCTTGAATCAAAGGTTCTCGGAGCTCAGGAAAGAATAGTACGCCTTGAATTTGAAGTTTTCGATTCAGTTCGCAAGAAGACGGCGGAAAAGCTATTCGAAATTCAGAATACAGCTTCGGCGGTTGCTTCGCTTGATGTTCTCTGCTCTTATGCAAAGGTTGCTTCCGAAAATAATTATTGCAGACCGGAAATGATTGCAGGAACAGAAATTAAAATAACAGACGGCAGACATCCCGTTGTTGAAAAAATGAATGATATGCCGTTTGTTCCGAATGATACCGTTCTTAATTGTGCAAGTGACAGATGTGCCATTATCACAGGTCCGAATATGGCAGGTAAATCAACATATATGCGTCAGGTTGCACTTGTCAGCCTCATGGCTCAGGCAGGCTCGTTTGTTCCTGCTTTGAGTGCAGAGCTTTGCGTTGTTGACGGAATATATACGAGAATAGGAGCTTCGGATGACCTTTCGTCAGGCTCATCAACCTTTATGGTTGAAATGAATGAGGTCGCCGATATTCTTAAGAACGCAACCTCTTCAAGCCTTATAATTTTTGACGAAATAGGCAGAGGAACTTCAACCTTTGACGGAATGAGCATTGCAAGAGCGGTGCTTGAATATTCTGCGGATAAGAAGAAGCTCGGAGCAAAAACACTTTTTGCAACTCATTATCATGAGCTGACTGACCTTGAAAATTCCGTTGACGGAGTTAAGAATTACAATATTGCAGTTAAGAAAAGAGGGGATGATATAACATTCCTTCGCAGAATTATTCCCGGCTGTGCAGACGGAAGCTACGGAATAGAGGTTGCCAAGCTTGCGGGCGTTCCGAATGCGGTTGTTGAAAGAGCAAAGGTTGTTCTTGAAGAGCTTGAGGGAGAAGGCTATAAGCCTGCTGTCAGAGAGCATACGGAGCAAACGCCCGAAATGCAGATGTCATTCGGCAATTCCAACGCAAACGATATTGTTGAAAAGCTTAAAAATATAGATGTTAACACATTAACGCCGATTGAAGCACTCAGCACTCTTTATGAGCTGACGAAGCAGGCAAATCTTTGATAAAGGAGTTGAAACCGATGCCTAAAATAAATGTTCTTCCGAAATCTCTTGCGGACCTTATTGCCGCAGGTGAGGTTGTTGAACGCCCTGCATCGGTTGTTAAAGAGCTTCTTGAAAATTCGATTGATGCAGGAGCGGATACGATAACCGTTGAAATTAAAAACGGTGGAATTTCCTACATCAGAATAACAGATAATGGTTGCGGTATCTCAAGAGAAGATATAAGAAACGCTTTCGTCAGCCATGCAACGAGCAAGATTTCAAAGCCCGAAGACCTTGATTCTATTTTTACTCTCGGTTTCCGTGGAGAAGCACTTGCGAGCGTTGCGGCTGTTGCGAGAGTTGAGATTATGACGAAAACTGAATATGAAGAAATCGGTTCAAGATATGTTATCGAAAGCGGCGAAGAAATTCTTCTTGATGATGCCGGCTGTCCTCTCGGCACAACGATTATGGTCAGAGACCTTTTCTTCAAAACTCCTGCAAGAATGAAATTCCTCAAAAAAGATGTGAGCGAAGCAAATGCCGTTGCCGCAGTTGTTGACAGAATTGCTCTTTCTCATCCCGAAATTTCATTCAGATTTATCCGTGACGGAAAACAGGTGCTCGTAACAAGCGGCAAAGGTGACGCTTTGACCTGCATTCGTGAAATATTCGGCAGAGAGTTTTCTTCTGAGCTTATCCCGGCTGAAGCTGAGGGAAAAGGCATAAGGGTCAGCGGTTTTGTTTCAAAGCCCTCTGCTTCAAGACCGAACAGAAATATGCAGTTTTTCTTCATCAATAACCGTCTTATCAAAACCGGAACGGGTTCAGCCGCACTCAGCGAAGGATATAAAAGCTCAATCATGGTCGGCAAATTCCCTTCGTGTGTGCTGAATATCAGTCTTGACCCGTCAATGGTGGATGTCAATGTTCATCCTGCCAAAACCGAGGTAAGATTTTCAGATGAAAAGCTGATTTTCAATACGGTTTATTATGCGGTTAAAAATGCGTTGGCGGTCGGCGACACGCCGAAACAGATTACAACTGCTCCGAAGGTTGATTATTACAAGGCTCCAGAAAAGAAGGCGGAACAGCTTAAAATTGATGTTCCGGCTCCGAAAAAGGATTTCTGGCAGCATATTCCCAAATCGGAGCCGATAAAGGAACCCGAAAAATATATTCCGCAAAATGGAGAACCCGTTAAGTTTATTTCGCAGCCGCTGAAGTCAGCAGTTGCGGTTGCGAGGTCTCCTGAACCCTTTGCCAAGGAGGAATCTCTTGATGATATTCTTCTTAATAATCCGGGCAAAAAGGTTGAAATTCACGAGCGTGAAGAAAATAAAGTTGAAGAAAAACCCGAACCTATTGCCGAAAGAAAAGATTCTTTTGATGAAGAAAGCTTCCGTCTTGTCGGCGAAGCGTTCAGAACATATATAATCTGCGAATACAGGGGCAAGCTTGTTATGATTGACAAGCACGCCGCCCACGAAAGAATTATCTATGAGAAGCTGAAAAAAGAAAACGGAGAGCGTTCTGCACAATTGCTTCTGCTTCCCGTGACGGTAACTCTTTCGAAAGAAGAATATTCCGCAGTTCTTGAGAATGCGGAGCTTATCAATAAATCCGGATTTGAGGTTGAAGACTTCGGAAGCGGCAGTATCATTGTCAGCGAATGCCCGATGGAGCTTTCGGCGGATGATGTTGAAGATGTGATTGTTGAAATTGCAGGAAGATTTGTTGAAAAAAAACAGGATGTCATGTTTGAAAAGCTCGATTGGATTTATCATTCCGTAGCTTGCAGAAGTGCAATCAAGGCAGGTAATTTTACTTCCCGAACAGAAATGGAATTGTTTTCCAAACAGCTTCTTTCAATGCCCGACATCAGGTATTGTCCCCACGGCAGACCTGTTCTTATTGAAATGACACAGAGAGAGTTGGAAAAAAACTTTGGCAGAGTTTAAAATTCCGTTGATAGCGGTTGTCGGTCCGACAGCGTCGGGCAAAACCTCACTTGCGGTTTCGATTTGCGAAAAAATCGGCGGCGAAGCGGTTTCCTGCGATTCAATGCAGATTTATAAAGGAATGGATATTGCAACCGCAAAGCCGACTGCCGAAGAAATGAACGGCATTCCTCATCATCTTATCGGGTTTCTCAATCCTGATGAAGGTTACAGCGTTGCAAAATATTGTGAGAATTCAAAAAGGATAATCGAGGATATATATTCAAGAAAAAAGCTTCCCGTTTTAGTCGGCGGAACAGGGCTATATTACAGCTCTCTCGTTGATAATGTTCAGTTTTTTCCGGAAGAAACGGATTTTGAATATCGTGATATGCTAAAAAAAAGAGCGGAGGCAGAGGGTGCAGATGTTCTTTTTGAAGAGCTGAAATCCGTTGACCCTGATGCGGCTGAATTGCTTGAAGCAAATAATCTCGGCAGGGTTATCCGTGCACTTGAGATAGTTCACACAACGGGTAGAACAAAAACCGAGCAGAATAAGCTTTCAAAGCTCAATCCATCACCGTATGATTTAAAAGCCATATGCCTTGATGCAAGGGACAGGCAGTATCTGTATAACCGCATAAACCGCAGAGTGGATATGATGCTTGAAGCGGGTCTTATCGAGGAAGCAAAGAAATATTTTTCTTCGCAGGTCGGAAGAACTGCCGCACAGGCAATTGGATATAAGGAGCTTCGTCCGTTTTTTCTCGGCGAAAAAAGCCTTGAAGAATGTGTTGAAACTCTTAAAATGCAAACAAGAAGATATGCTAAACGCCAGTTGACATGGTTCAGAAGAGATGAAAGAATGAATTTTTTATACATTGATGATTATGAGAACGGCAATGAGCTTCTCAATGCCGCTCTGAAAATAATAAACGGAGATTAATAATGAATTCAAAAGACAGATTGATGAAGTTTATGGCAGGTGCAGTAGCCTTTATTATTGTCGGCTTTTTCTGCGTCAAAATATTTGAATTGACTTCAAAATCAATTGAAACTCAGACTGTTTATGAGCAGACGGTGCTTGATACGGTTGACGCAAAAATGTATATAATCCGTGATGAAACTCTTCTCACCAATGAATCAACCGGAGTTATCGTTCCGATTGCTTCAAACGGCGAAAGAGTCAGCAACGGAAGCGAGATTGCGGCAGTTTTCGCTTCGGAGGCTTCGGCGGATAACTATGTAAGCATCAAGTCTCTCAACGAAAAGCTTGAATCCTATCAGAAGGTTGACAGCCAGCTGAGGCTTGCAGACCTCGATATTGAAAAGCTTTCGTCTGAAATCAGAGCAGACTATCTTTCAATTCTTAATGCCGCATATGAAAATAATTTTGATAAATTAAGCGAGGATGAGCTTTCGTTTGCCGAAAAGCTTTCGAGAAAACAGATTTCTCTTTCCGAGTCGGTTGATTGCTCCGAAAAGATTGCTTCGCTTCAGTCGCAGATTTCATCCCTTCAAAGCTCGGCAAATCCAACGCAGATTATTTCATCCGAGGTGTCGGGATATTATGTCAATAAGCTTGACGGCTATGAAAATAATCTGACATCTGCCGATATTGATAATCTTTCTTATGCACAGCTTGAGGTTGCGTATGATGCCGAAAAGAAAGAAACTCCGCAGAATTCTCTCGGAAAAATAATCAGCGGCTATAACTGGTATATTGCCTGCAAGGTTGATACGGCAAGGCTTTCCGATTACAGGGAAGGAAGCAAAATAAATCTTATTCTCGGCGACACCTCAGATAATCTCGTTCAGACCGAGCTTTATAAAATGATTTCAATAGATGTTTCGTCTTCAATCGCTGTTTTCAGATGTAACCTCATGAATGACAACCTTGCAACCATGCGGAAGGTTAACGGAAAAATAGTCATTGATGAAATGACGGGGCTCAAGGTCCGAAAGAACGCCGTCAGAGTTGATGAAGAAGGTAATGCGTATGTTTTTGTGAGAAGAGGAAACATTGTTGACACAAGAAGCATAAATGTTATATATAACGACAACGATTATATTCTTGCCGTAAAGCCTGATGAAAACAGCAAAATCAAGCTTCCGTATGCTCATGTCAAGCTTTATGACGAGGTTATCATTTCGGGAAGGGAGATATATGATGGAATGGTTATCCGATGAAGAAAGATACAGAGCAATTGAAGAAAATCTGAAAATAATAAACGATAATATTTCAGAGTGTGCAGTGGAATCCGGAAGGAAACCCGAGGAAGTCAGACTGATGGCGGTTACAAAGACGGTTGAACCGAAATTCATCAATCACGCAATAAACAACGGAATAAACCTTATCGGTGAAAACAAGGTTCAGGAGCTTCTTCTCAAAGAGCCTGAGCTGTTGAAATGTGAAGCTCACCTCATAGGTCATCTTCAATCCAATAAGGTCAAGAAAATAGTCGGAAGGGTTACTGCAATTCAGTCGGTTGACACGGTTGATATTGCAAAGGAAATCGGAAAAAGGTCTGTTGAAGCAGGCATAAATACAAAGATTCTGCTTGAAATCAACTCGGGAAACGAAGAAAGCAAATTCGGTTTTGCTCCCGAAGAGGTTTATGATAAAGCCTGCGAAATTTCAGAAATCAAGGGAATTTCGATAGACGGATTGATGTGCGTAGCTCCGATTTGCGAAAATAATACGAAAATTCGTAATATTTTTTCAAATATCCATCAACTGTTTATTGACATTAAGGATAAAAAAAGAGATAATATATGCATGAATATTCTGTCAATGGGAATGTCGGGCGATTATAAGGAAGCAATTCTTGAAGGTGCAAATCTTGTTAGAGTCGGTTCCTCGATTTTCGGAATGAGGATTTACAGGTAATTTAAGGAGGATAAAATCCATGAATTTTAAAGAGAAGCTTAAACAGTTTATCAATGTAACAGACGATGATTATGTTGAGAGCGAGGAAAGAGACTTTGATGATCAGTTTGATTATCAGCCCTCCGCTCCGTCTGCTCCTGCTCCGCAGTCAAGTGCAGTTCATGCAAGAACCGACAGAGCTTCAAATTCAAATGTTGTGAACATTTCTTCGTCAAAGAATGCGGGCGGTCAGGCAAAGCCTCATGTTGTTTTTCAGAAGATTGATAAATTTGAAGAGGTCGGTGAGGTTGCCGATATTCTCAACGACAAGAGGATTGTTATTCTCAATCTTGAAACCTGCCCCAACGATGTTTCACAGAGAATAATAGATTTTCTTTACGGCGTTGCATATGCTAACCACGGTGATTTCAAAAAGGTTGCAGGCAGGGCTTACATCATCACTCCTTATAATGTTCCCGTTTCAGGTGAGCTTCTTGATGAAATAGGCGGTTCATCTTTCGAACAGTAATAATTACCGAGAGGACTGGACAAATTTATGCTTAAAACAGAACAGATTCTTAACGCAAAATTTACTCCGATAAGCAGAGGAACTTACAGTGCAGAAGAGGTTGACGCTTTTCTCAAGGTTGTTGCCGAGTCATATGAGCAGTCGCAGAATGAAAAGGTTGAGTTAATCAAGAAGATAAGTATCCTTGCCGATAAAATCGAAAGCTACAGAAATGACGAAGAAGCAATTAAGCTTTCACTTCTTGATGCACATAAAATGGCTGAAAATATCAGCAGAACATCAAAGGAAAAATCACAGGCTCTTATCGCCGAGGCGGAAGAGAAGGCGGCTCAGATTAAGGCATCTGCCGATTATTCTTCAGCTCAGGAAATCAACGAAGCAAGAGAACAGGCAAAGTCGATTGTTGATAACGCCAAATCTGCTGTTTCAGCCTTGACCGAAAGAGCACAAAGCGAAACTCAGAAATCAATCTCCGCCGCTCAGCAGAAGGCAGAGGAAATCATTGCCGATGCCAACGCAAAGGGCGAAGAGATTATTGGCAACAGTAAATCTGCATATCTTTATTATACATCGGAGCTTGCAAAGCTTAAGGAAGAAACCGAAAAATACAAATCTGCCGTTTCGGCTCTCTGCAATAATCAGCTTGCTTTCGTTAATTCGATTCCCGAGGTTGAATTCGAGGCTTCTGAGGTTGAGGTAATACCCGAGGTTGAGGAAGAACCCACCGCGGAGGAAGCTTCTGAAAAAGTTGAAGAAATTCCCGAAACAGAAGAAATTGTTGAAGAAGCCGAAGAAACAGTTCCCGAAGAAGTAACTCCCGAAGCAAGCGAAGAAGCCTCCGTTGAGGAAGAAACAGTTGAAGAAGCTGTTACTGAAGAGGCAGTTGAGGAAGAAGCTTCTGAAAATGAGAAAGAAGAAAATATAAGCAGTGAGCTTGACGATATTCTCGGTTTCCTCAGCTCATCGGATGTCGGCTCAGCCGATATAGACGGCATTGCTTCTGATATTGACGATTTTCTTCCCGAATTCAAGGATTTTGCCACTGCCGAAGAAGAAAATGAAGAAGCTGACGAAGAAGAGATTTCCGAAGAAGATGATGAAGCCGATTTCAAATTTGACCCGAATTCTCTGAATGACATCGTTTTTGATGACAATAAGGATGATGAAACAGACGAGGATATTTCATCACTTTTCAATTCTCTTTTTGATGAATAATCAGGGGTAAAAATGTTTCAGATTATTTCGCTTGTTGTTATCGCTCTTCTTACGGCGATAGATCAGTTTACCAAATATCTTATCGTTTCTTCCGTCAAGGTCAACGGTCCTATGGAGCTTATTCCGAATGTTCTTCGCTTCCGTTATGTTGAAAATACCGGTGCGGCATTCAGCTCATTTTCGGATAATACGCTTGTTCTGACCGTTATAACGGTAATAATTATTGTTATTTGTCTTTTGCTTTTGTGGGGAAGAAAAATCAATTCGAAATTTGCCGAGGTCTGTCTGATGATAATTGTTTCAGGCGGTGTCGGCAACATTATAGACCGAATTGCTTTCGGCTATGTTGTTGATTTTATTGAACCTATGTTTGTTGATTTTGCGGTTTTCAATTTTGCAGACTGCTGTATAACAGTAGGTGCATTCATGCTTATCGGCTATGAAATCTATGACCTTTTTAAAAGCAGAAAACAGAAGGAAAAATCAGAATGACACAAATAATTTCCGAAATCGAATATAACGAGCTGAATTCTGCGGTGATTGACGAAGAATTTGCAGGCGAAAGGCTTGATAAAATTCTTTCGCAGATTCTTCCTGATTATTCGAGGTCATTCATTCAGAGGCTTTTCGAGGATGAACTTGTAAGCTGTAACAGAAAAAAGCTTTCGAAGAGCTTCAAACCGAAAAGCGGAGACAGAATTGATTTTATTGTTCCCGAGCCTGCGGAGCTGTCACTTGAGCCTGAAAATATTCCGCTTGACATCAGATATGAGGATAATGACCTTCTTGTTGTCAACAAGCCTCGTGGAATGGTTGTTCATCCCGCACCGGGTAATTACAGCGGAACGCTTGTCAATGCACTTCTTTGTCATTGCAAGGGCAATCTCTCCGGTATAAACGGAATAATCAGACCCGGTATTGTTCATAGAATTGATAAAGACACAAGCGGACTTCTGCTTGTTGCAAAAAATGATATTGCTCATGTTTCTTTGTCTGAGCAAATAAAAGCACATTCGCTTCAGAGAGAATACAGAGCCGTTATTCACGGCCATCTGAAGGTGCAGGAGGGGATAGTTGATGCCCCAATCGGAAGAAGCTCTGAAGACCGCAAGAAAATGTGCGTAACCGATAAAAACTCAAAGAATGCAATAACACATTATAATGTAATTGAAGAATATAAAGACTTTTCATTTATAAGATTAAGGCTTGAAACAGGCAGAACCCATCAGATAAGAGTTCATATGGCTTATCTCGGTCATCCCGTTGCCGGCGACCCTGTGTATGGTCCGAAAAACGGAGTGACTTATCTTAACGGTCAATGTCTTCACGCTGGGATTATGGGATTTGTTCATCCTGTTTCGGGCGAAAATATACTTGTTGAAGCTGAACTCCCCGATTATTTCACGGGATTTCTGAAAAAGATAAAATAATTTACTGCTTTATTTCGGAATTTTCGGCAATGAAGCGGAATTCAATTATTAAACAGGAGGTGGCTGCAATGGATGCAGTTATCAGAAAACAGTTGAAAATTAAGGCCTGCAAAGCAAGAATGGGAATTATTGAAGGCGTTTTCAACGCAAAATCGGGTCATCCCGGTGGATCTCTTTCTTGCGTTGACATCGTTACCTATCTCTATTTCCACCACATGAATGTTGATGCTCAGAACCCCAAGATGGAAGACAGAGACAGATTTGTTCTCTCAAAGGGTCATGCGGCACCTGCTCTTTATTCGGTTCTTGCTCTTAAGGGATTTTTCCCTGTTGATGAGCTTAAAACACTCAGAAAGAGCGATTCGATGCTTCAGGGTCATCCCAGCATCAAATACACTCCCGGTGTTGATATGTGCACAGGCTCCCTCGGTCAGGGCATTTCTACTGCTTGCGGTATGGCTCTCGGTGCAAAGCTTGCAGGAAAGAATTTCAGAGTTTATACTATTCTCGGTGATGGCGAAATTCAGGAAGGTCAGGTCTGGGAAGCAGCTATGTATGCTTCATCAAAGGGACTTGATAACCTTGTTGCAGTTGTTGATAACAACAATCTCCAGATAGACGGAAAAATCACGGAAGTCAATTCACCTTATCCCATCGTTGAAAAATTCAAGGCATTCGGCTGGAATGTTATTGAAATCTGTGCTCACAGCTTTGATGAAATAGATGCAGCCTTCAACGCTGCCGCTGAATTCAAGGGCAAGCCCTCGGTTATCGTTGCAAAGAGCGTTAAGGGTAAAGGCGTTTCATTCATGGAAGATCAGGTCAGCTGGCACGGCACTGCACCCAACGCAGAGCAGTATGAGCAGGCTATGAGCGAACTCAATCAGGCTCTTGCTGAGCTTGAAGCATAAGGAAAGGATGGGTGAATAAAAATGGCTGAAATCATTAAAACCGCAACCCGTGATGCTTACGGAAAGGCTCTTGTTGAGCTTGGCGGAACTGACGATAAAGTAGTTGTTCTTGATGCCGACCTTGCTGCGGCAACCAAAACAGGTATGTTCAAAAAGGCTTATCCCGATAAGTTCTTCGATTCGGGTATTGCAGAATGCAATATGATGGGCGTTGCCGCCGGTCTTTCAACTGTCGGCTATACCGTATTCGCAAGCACATTTGCTATGTTTGCGGCAGGCAGAGCGTTTGAGCAGGTAAGAAACTCAATCGGTTATCCCCATCTCAATGTAAAAATTGGTGCAACTCATGCAGGTATTTCGGTTGGTGAAGACGGTGCAAGCCATCAGTGCTGTGAAGATATTGCTCTTATGAGAACTATCCCCGGCATGGTTATCATCAATCCTGCCGATGATGTTGAAGCGAGAGCGGCTGTTCTTGCGGCGGCAAAGTATGAAGGTCCTGTTTACATGAGATTCGGTCGTCTTGCCGTTCCCAGAATTTATGACCCCGAAACCTATGAATTTGAAATCGGCAAGGCAGTTACAATCTGCGAAGGCACGGATGTAACAATCTGTGCAACAGGTCTTCTTGTTAACGAAGCAATTGAAGCCCAAAAGCTTCTTGCCGCTGAAGGCATCAGTGCTGAAATTCTTAACATTCATACCATCAAGCCCATTGACAAGGATGCAATCCTTAAATCGGCTGCAAAAACAGGAGCAATCGTTACTGCTGAAGAGCACAGCATAATCGGCGGCCTCGGAAGTGCAGTTGCAGAGGTAGTCTGCGAAGGCGGAAAGCCAGTTCCCGTTGTAAGACTCGGCGTTAACGATGAATTCGGAAAATCCGGTCCCGCAGTAGAACTTCTTCATATTTACGGTCTTGATGCACAGAATATTGTTGAGAAGGCAAAGAAAGCTATCTCAATGAAATAATTATTCGTTGAACGGCGGCTGTTCCATTCGGAGCAACCGCCGGTTTGGAATTGTATTTAGGGGATTTTCGATGGAAAAAATCAAGTTGTTTTTTCAGGAAAATTTAAAAAAAGTTCTTATAATCTGTGCTTCGTCGGTTCTGGCTATGTTTCTCATAATAATGGCTTTCCTGTTTTTCAAGGGACTGAATCCTTCATATAACAGAATTCTTGTTTACGCCAAGGACGGAAGAAGTATTATAAGAATCAAGGACAAAGAAAGAATAATTTCCGATACCGGAGCAACCGATTTCAGATGTGATGAAAAAAACAAGAGGGTGTTTTTCAGAGTAACCTCTGCAAGCTCTCAGGAATTATACGATTTATATTATGTTGAATATAAACACGGAGAAATAAAGAAGCCGAAGCTGATTGATTTTGGCGTTAAAGAGAATTACTCCGTTTCAGATGAAAAAATATATTACCTTAAATTAAATGAGCAGAGTCGAACTCTTAACGGATGTGTTTGCGATGTTTCCGAAAATAAAATTTCTGTTTTCTCTGATAATGTCAGCGAAATAATAACCCTTGATAATTCGGAGACTTTTTATTTCACAAAGATGCACTCGCAGAGTAAGGTTCTTTATTGCTTTGAAAACGGCGAACCCAAGGAGCTGTGCAGAGATATTATTCTGTGCAAAGCTTATAATGATTGTGAAAGACCCCATATTATCTATGAAAAGAAATCCGCAAGCGACTCTTCTCTGATTTCTCTTTATGTATCTTATTGCGATTCTTCTTCGCAGTTAATAAGCGATTCGGCGGTCAAGGTTATGCTTGATGAATATGAAGCAGGCGGAAATCTCTACTATATGTCCGGCGTGCAGGAGAGCATTCTCTGGACCTCCGTCATTTCGGATAACTATGCCTCTTCCGATGAAGCAATAACAAAGCCACGCAGATACGGATTTTCGCAGTTCTTCTTTCCTTCTTATGATTATAACAGCAGATTGAATGAATATAATGAAAAGGTTACAAGAGATGAAGTGCGTGAAGCTCTTAATCAGAAGCTTGACAGCGGTTCAATAAGCGTTCCTGCTTATACTGTTTTTTCATATAATTCAAACGGCTCAACAACCGTTGCGGTCAATGTTGACCCAAGCAGGATATATTCATATTCACATTTCGGTCAGCCGAAGCTTGTCTATGAGCAAACGAAAATTTCATCAAGCGAAACTGATTTATCGGCTCTTGCGGTTATTGCCCAGGACGGAACGGTTGAAGATGCAGTTGCCCGTGCAGAGGAAGTTATCAGAAACAGCGTGAAATCCTACGGACTTTCTCTTGCTGTCGGAGCAGAAAATAATGATTCGGGCTATATGTGTTATTCTCTTTCGGAATATAATGTCGGCGGAACGCAGTTCGTTTTCTCTGCTGACGGAAACAGGTTATTCGCATTTGAAAAGGGAAAAGAATCCGACAGATTGAATATGTATACCAATGCTCTCGGCGAATTCATGAAGCCAAATGAGGGCGAATCAATCGGCACGGATGTTTCTGCATATAAAATAAAAGATGATTCAGTTGTATATATGAAATCGGAAGGCGAAAAGGGTAACGGTGATGTTTTCGTTTTCAACGCCGAAGGGAACACGAAGCTTTCCGGCGATGCAGGAGCATTTTTCGTTGATTCAGAAAAGAATATTATTGTTCTGAAGAATTATAAATCAGATAAAGAATTTTCAACCGTTGACCTTTATCTTTGCAATAACGGCGAAGAAAAGCTGATTGGCAATAGTGTTTTGGAGTCGTCTTATGTATTTGAAAAAGACGGATATGCGGCATTCATATGCAACAATGAATCCGGCAACAGAGTTCTTTGCACCAATTGCAAGGGAAAAACCGTTGAAATTTCCGATAATGTTAGCAATGTTTTGCTTTTTGTGTAATTTGGGAGGAAGTAAATGAATATTGAAAGTGTTTTGAAAAAAACCGCTTTCGGTGGTTTTACAAAAGAAAGTGTTTTTGAACTTGTTGAAATGCTCCAGAAGGAGAATATCAACCTCGAAAAAAGCCTTAAAGAAAGTCAAAAAGAAGAAACCGAAAAATTCAATAAGCTCATTGATGAAAAGAATAAAACTATTGAAGAGCTGAATTCGAAGAATGCTTCGTTGGTTGAAGCAAACGCATCCTATTTTCTCAAATCGGAGGAAGCGGAATCCTTCAAAGCCGAATATGAAAAAAAGCTTGAAGAGCTGAAAGAAAAAACCGATTTGATTGAGCAAAAATTTGCTTCTCTTTGTGAAAAATATGATAAATACGGCTTGGCTGATGAATACGAAAAGAAGTCAAAACAGCAGGCTGATGCAGTTATTTCTTCTGTAAAAGAATCAATAAAGGATGCAATTGAGAAGATTTCTTCGTCAAATGACAGCCTTAAGGCTTCAAGCGTAAGATTTTCCGAGGCCTCGGACAGGGTGATTTCAGATGCGGATGAACTCATAAAAAGCATAATTGACATTTCAAGCGGACTTGAATCTGAAGCCGAGAGTGAATGATATGAAAACTTATAAAATAAAAATCAGCGAAATTCCGAAGTATGCCGAAAAGCTTAAGGCCGGTGATATGGTTTATCTCAGCGGAACTGCCTATACCTCCCGTGATGCGGCACATAAGCGGATATTTGAAATTCTCGATAACGGCGGAGAGCTTCCCTACGAGCTAAAAGGAGCCTGCATTTATTTTGCAGGTCCGACTCCGGCACCCGATGGTTTGGCAATAGGCAGCTGCGGACCGACTACCTCGAGCCGAATGGATGTATATTCTCCTCGGCTTCTTGACCTCGGACTTGCCGCAATGATTGGCAAGGGCGGCAGAAACGAAGCCGTCTGCGAAGCACTTAAAAGAAACAGGGGAGTATATTTCTGTGCTGTCGGCGGAGCGGGAGCACTTTGCTCAAAGCATATTACAGCGTGCGAGGAAATTGCTTTTCATGACCTCGGCTGTGAAAGCGTTAAAAAGCTTGAGCTTTCGGATTTCCCCGTTTTTGTCGGAATAGACGCTCTCGGAGGAACATTGTTCAAATAAACTGCATAAGAAAAAATCCGGTTGCTTTTCCTTTTCGGAGGATGCAACCGGTTTTAGTTATTCTATAGTTTCTTTTATTGCGGTCAACAAAATCAGATAAGAGGTTGCACCGGGGTCCTGATGGCCTAAGCTCCTTTCGCCGACATAGCTTGCTCTGCCTTTTGTTGCAACGATTTCTTTAGTGTGTTCAACGCCCTTTTCAGCTTCTTCAACTGCAAAAGCCAAACCATCCCTTGCGTTATCTCTTTCTTTCAGAGCACGAAGTGAGGGCAACATTGCATCAAGCATGGTTTTCTCATTTTCAACCGCCTGACCTAAAAACTGAATTTTTTCAATTCCTTTTTCCAAAGAAGAAACAAACTGTTCATAACTTATTTCTTCGCTGTCGCCGATAATTTTTCCTGCGACCTTGAACGCCGAGCCGTAAAGCGGACCCGACGAACCTGCAATCACCTTAATCAGGGTTTTGCCGACATCCGAAAGAATGCTTCCCGTTGATAAATCGGCATATGAAGGCAATTTTTCTTTAACGGCAGAAAATCCTCTTGCCATGTTTATTCCGTGGTCGGCATCGCCGATTTCAGCATCAAGCACCGTCAGAAACTGCTTGTTATCTTCGATTTTATTTGCCATTGTTTCCAAAAGCAAAAGCAAATTTTCTTTATTCATTCCGCACCTCAATTTCTGTATGCAGGTGTGTCGCAGGGAGCGTCAAGATATTTTTTCAATTCATCATCAAGCTTTAACAATGTGATTGAAAATCCCTGCATTTCGATAGAAGTCATATAGTTTCCTACAAAGGATTTATAAACATTGATATTCTTTTCCTTGAGAACATCAGCAACATGATTATAAACGATATAAAGCTCCATCAATGGAGTGCCGCCGCAGCCGTTGACCATAACAGCAACATCCGAATTGCTGTAATCAAGGTCAGCCAATATTTTTTCCAAGAGTTTATCGGCAATTTCGTCGGCTGAAAGAAGCTTTTCCCTTTTGATACCAGGTTCTCCGTGAATGCCTATACCGATTTCCATTTCATCATCCTCAAGAGTAAATCCGGGTATACCTGCGGCAGGAACAATGCAGGGGTTGATAGCCATACCCATCGTTCGAACGCTGTTAATAACCTTGTTTGCAGTCTGAGCAACCTCTTCAAGAGATTTGCCATCTTCGGCGGCGGCACCGGCAATTTTATGAACGAAAATTGTACCTGCAACTCCTCTT
>DCII01000002.1:8279-8831 GCA_002315935.1 Ruminococcaceae bacterium UBA1730 | reverse complement strand
AATTTTCAACGGCAACATCATCATTCACAACAACACGAGCAGTTTTAATGCCGTCATCCTCGTCAACCTCGTCGGCTGCCATAGTGAAATTTATAATATCGCCTGTATAATTCTTAACAATCAGCAGAGTACCTTTTCCGCTGTCAACCGCACGGATTCCCTGAGCAACAGCATCAACGGAAGGGGAGGTGTAGACAGCTCCTGCAACTGCACAGTCGAGCATACCTTCGCCTACATAGCCGGCATGAGCAGGCTCGTGACCGCTTCCGCCACCCGTAACAATTGCAACCTTACCCTGTTTCTTGTTTTTTCTTGTAACAATAAGCTCACCGTCAATTTTTTCGAGCTTGTCGGGATTAGCTTTAACAAGTCCGCAAATCATTTCTTCTTCAACGGTGTTTGGATTGTTGATTATTTTCTTCATTAAGAACACACTCCTTTGATTGCAATTATACATGAAAAACCATTCAATTGCAATAAATATTATGTTGAAAACAGTATAATACAATGACACTATTTTGGGCTAAAAAATTAAGGAAACGCTGAATAAAT
>DCII01000002.1:0-8196 GCA_002315935.1 Ruminococcaceae bacterium UBA1730 | reverse complement strand
CTTTTTCACGCCGAAAACATACTCGAAAATCTTGCTTGCCGATTTAATCAGCGTTTCCTTAAAATTGAATTCATAATACATATGTAAGAAATGTAGAAAAAACATAGCAAAAACTGTTATTTTGAATAAACTGTTAACAGGATTATTGTTCTGAATATTAATTTTTTCTTGAAAAGTTTTCACTTATTGTTTTTTACTCGAAAAAAATATTGTTAATAGTTAACAAATACAGTACAGAAACATTGTGATATATCACAAAGAATTCTCTTTTAAAAAATAGGTGAGGATGTTCAAATACTGCAAAAAAATGAACGAAATATTAACAAAACTTTACATAAATGTTAATACTTTTGGGCAAAATTAGTTTAATATCAATAAGATTCTTAAGTACAACAATAAAAATTTTATGAAAGATGAACAATTGAAATTGAATTTTGTATATGCTAAGATAAAGACAATGAAATTAATCTTGATTCAATTTCAAATAATTTTGATGGAGGTAAGGAATCATGAAAAATTTGAAAAGAATTTTATCCGTCATGCTGGCTGTCTTCATGATTGTCGGCACAATGAGTGCAGGGTTTGGCGGCTTCGGAAGTTTTCTGAGCGAATTGTTTGCAACAAAGGCAAGTGCCGCAGACACAACAATCAATATCACTGCGAATACTTCGGGAACAACCCTTGCCAACAAAGCGGGATACCTCAATATGTATCTTCCGAGCGGAGTTAACAATTCAGATAACACTGAAGCACCGCTCCGTGGAATTATTGAGTATGTTGAGATTATGAATGCGACCGGTGGCGGCATTACTTCGGTCAATTCAAATTCTCACGACCGTGACCTTATTGACCTTTCAGGCAATTTCAGAGCGGATAAATTAGAAAATCTTAAAAAAACCATTGACGGTATACGAAATTACGGAGCAAAGCCGTTGATTAAACTCGGAAGTGTACCTTTCTATTTTGTTCCGAGTCAGGCACCGAATTATCCTGTCAACGGAATGTATGTCAATCCGTTTCCGCCTGAAGAAAGTGTTTCCTACACAACCAAATATTATAAGGTTAACGATGCGTTCGTTACAGGCTCAGGCTATCAAGGATATACATATTATCTTATGGATGTAATTCAGTACCTTATCAACGAATACGGCCTTGCCGAGGTTAAAACATGGCGTTGGGGCGTTGAATCCGAATACGAGAACTATGACTGGTTCCATGTAGTAGGCGAAACCCACGGTAACGATGGTTTAGGAAGCAACAACAATTATGTTGAATTCTGTAAGTTATATGACTGGTCTGCACAGGCTGTCATTAATCTTTTAGGAGACAGCAACACATATATCGGAACGCATGCAATGGCTTGCTCAGATGGTCTGTGGGATGAGAACAAATTTTTTGACCATGTTGCGACTGCTAACGGAAACTATGCTACCGGCGGCAGTGTTCATTGCGACTATATCGGCGTTTCATACTATGAAAATCAGACCGGTTCATCAGGTAACGATGTATCCTCACACAATGTCAAAGCATTTGTTGAAACCATCAACAGTATGCGTACTTATGCAAATTCAAAAGGCTTAACAAACCTTGAATGGGGCGTTGACGAAGGCAGAATTTACGGCAGCGGCTCGTATGCGACAGGTGCAAGCGGTGCACAACTTAATAACAGAGCAGTCGGTTACACATGGCAGGGTGCATATGATGCTCACCTTTATGCCGAAATGATTGCAAATGATATTGATTATTTCTGTTTCTGGGGCTTGGCATCAGATGGAATGTACAGCGGTTTCCCGACTGTTTCATATCATGTTGCCCGGAAGACAGCCGAAATGTCGGGAAGCACATCGTATCTTTCAACAGTCACCGGCGCAAGTGCATTCACAGACCTTACCGCTTCAAATGCAAACAACAACAAGAAGACCGTTGAAATAAACGCATATTCAACCTATAACACCGCTGACAGTACAATGAGAATTATGGCATATAACTATGAATTCTCAAATACTTCAACGACGGCGAAATCCGCAACATTGAATGTAACATTGCCTGATAAATTCAAAAATCAGACCGTATATATCAATGAATATAAGATAGACGACAGTGCAAACGCATTTGATGACTGGCTTGCAGATATCAATGCGGCAGGCGTTGATAAGTCAAAGGCTTTCTCGTGGTCATGGGAAGGTCAGGATTTCACAACCGTTCTTACCGGCGGCAACCTTAACTGGGGATCTGCTGACGATGTTGTGACGAACAGAAACCTTGTTCTTAACACAACAAAAGAAAACAGAGCGAAATACGCCAACTGTGCTCAGTTGACTTCAACAACAAAGAGTGCATCTGTCAATGCAAACGGCGTTATCACAATTGATGCTTCAATGCAGGCAAACTCTGCTGTTTATTATGAGATTACGCTTGACATGAATGCGAATGTTTCTTCAACTTCAGGCGGCGGAAACAGCACTAATCCCTGCTATATCAATGTTCCGGAGTGCGTTTATCTTACTCCGTCAACCGCAACAACCGCTGATGCACAGTATATTCTCGACCAGACTATGACTACCGTAGGAGCCGTTACTCCCAACAGCGGTTATAAGACGGTTAATTCAACATTTTCTACCTCGAATTCCGGTTTGATTCAGTTCTATTGTCCCGGAGCAACCAATGTCCGTTTGTGCTATGATGCTCCAAGTGGCACAGGCACTATTACGATTTATAACGAGGCAGGTAATGCTACAATTGCAAACTGTGCAAATATGACGGATTCCAACAGCGACGGCATCTTTACCGCTTATCTTCAGAAAGCAACAGGGCTTTCCAATGCAAACGGTCAGATTGAATATAAATTCTGCTATCAGTTGAACGGCGTATCTTACACTAAGTTTGCATATACATATGTTTATAAGCCGTATCAGGGTGTTGTCGGAACAGGTGGTAAGTCAGCTGTTACATCCGGTAACAAGCAGTATAACAGTTCATGGGCTTGGTTGACCGGTGTTCAGGGACTCGGTTCAGAAGGTTCTTACTATATGAATACTTCAACTTTTTGGCCGATTTTCGGAACCTATCCTGCACCGAATAATACATTTGCTGAAGGCTCTTATACAACAGGCACAGCAAATAATTTTGGTAAATGTTTTAATTATGATTCTAAAAGCCGTAGTGGTGACGGCTCTAACTATTGTACACAGAATTCACCAAACGCAACATTGGCTGTTGAGTACTCAAGATTTACCAATCTTAAACAAATTCCAAATTTAAAAATGGGATTGTATCAGGCCGACGCTGAATATACTGAAGCATATTATTGGTTTATTGCCGATTATACAGGACAAACAACAAACAGCAGCGGAACAGGTGATGCAAGCGGGCATGCATGGGACAATACATATAACAAAATTTTAGCAGGTAGCAAAACCACTAACCTTGGTGGAGCAAATCCCGGTTGGAGATATGATGACACAATTGATATTGATTTGACATCGACAACCGGTTCGAAAGAGTATAAAATTGGTGCACAAACTCGTTCAAACGATAAGGGAACTATTACTACATCTCATTTTTTACATTTATACGTTGAAATTGTTAACAAATCCGATCTTCGTACTGCAATTGAAAATGCACAGAATTTAATTAACGAAAGTGCGTTGAATGTAGCCTATAAATCATATACTGCTAATACAAGATTTGTTTATTTATTGAAAGAAGCATATAGTGCATTAGGCAATCCTGCTGCAACTCAGACAGCAGTTACTAATGCGGCAGATGCATTGAATACTTTTGTTAATGCCTCAAATAAAATCATTTCAACCGCAACCATTAATTCTGTTTTTACCAATGGTCATCAGACAGGAGTTTCAAGTTTCAGCAACTATGTAATTAACAAGAACACATTTACTGTATATGATAAATCATACACAGGCTATAATTTCACAGGTGCAACTCTTGATTATAACCTCTTCAGCCTTGCCGGATTTGCAAGTGATTCTAATTCAAGTGTTCTTCAATCAGATAATTATGTAAGCGGACAAAGCGGAGATGCCGGTGACATTTCGGTTTCCGGAAATACATTAACTGTTACTGTTGACACATCAATTGCAAATAACGGTTATACAAGCAACCCTGCGGCTAAGACGAGTAACATTGACAGATATCTTGTTCCTGTTGTTCCGAATGCATACTATAAACTTACATATGACGGTTCGGGTGCAGCGTTGATATTCCCTCAAAAATATGATGGTACAGGATATTATTTGACAAAGAATTTTGATGTTTTATACAATGGAAAAACTGTTTTCCAGACCGCTAATGATGTTGCTTATCTTGCGTTCAGATTCAGTGCCGGAAGCACAGCAACAACATATTCAAACATCAAACTTGTTCGCTGCGATGCTTCGGGTAACACTCTTATGCCCGACGGCTCTCCAATGCCCACAACGGCACAGGGCGTTTTAGAGGCATATAAAAACAAAACGGTAAATGCCGCTTCTCTGACCTATACTCTTAATTATACCGCAATTCCTTATACTGTTACCCAGTCTGCAAACGGCGGTACATTCAACATTGCAAAGGTCAATGAAAACTTTGTGTGTACTCCTGCAGGTTCGTCAAATTCAAATGTTATTAAATCCGTAACATACGAAGAAGACGGCGATATTAAGATTGTTGCCGATATGAACCAGCAGAAAAAAGATGAGCGTTGTTTACAGAATAACTGCTTCAATGCATATCTTGAACACGATCACACATATTTGCTTGAATATACTGCTGACGGAGCAGATATTGACTTCTTCCTTGACAGAGATAACGAAATTACTGTCCGTGCGGGTAGATTGAATGCTGATATCAGCAACGGAGACGGAACATATCGTTGTTCCCGTGTGTTGAAAGTCGGCAATTCCTATAGTGAGGGTACATGGGCTTCTTATACGGATTGTTCAGGCGCATATAATATGCGTCTTGATACAAAGGGCAACACAGAAACAGGCACAAGAACTATCACCATCACCAATCTTCGCATTACCGAAGTCGGCGACAGCACGGCAATAACACAGTCACCTGAATATTATCAGGATACAGGAATAACGCTTGAGGCTCAGAGACCCAAGCGTGAGGGCTATTCCTTCGCAGGTTATTCCTATACGGGCGATATCGGAAGCGAAACAACATTCTTTGAAAACGGTTATACAGTACATAACAACGGCACTTTGACTTATGATGCAGAGAAATGCGTTGGTTATACCCGTTATACAGTTTACGGAACAGGTAACAACACATACAGTGCAATTTATCTGCCGTATGGTATCAGCAGTGTCGGCTCAACAGATAAAATTCATATTACAGCCGAATACAGAACCAACACAGGCAACCTGTTCGGAATGACCGCTTTCAACGATTACGGAACTGTTTCGGCCGGTAATAAATCTATGAGCAATACAGGTTTGTCCGAATGGAAAACGCTTGATTTCACCGCATCTCCTTCAAATACGTATTCAGACAACAATGCTTGCTTCTGTATCTTTTACAGCGGAACTTTAACAGGCACAAAAGCCAAGGCGGATCCGTTCTATATTCTTGATTTACGCAATGTTACGGCTGAAATAACTCACAGCAACGGCAAGGTTGAATATGCAAAAACAAAATTTACAATGCCGAGTGAGAATGTAACATTCAATGCAATCTGGGATGCGAACAGTTATAACGTTTCATTTGATAATGAGTTTGATTTTGATTATCTTGTTAATAACAATTCTATTAAATCCGGAGTTGTTGTTGATAAAACAAATAAAACGATAACAATTCCGTTTGAAAATGATTGTCAGCCGTTTTACAATAAAGGAATCAAACTCACAACAGGCCATAAATATAAACTTGAATTCACCGCAAAGAATGTCGGTAGTGTTGACGGTGCTCAATATGGCTATTATGTCAACAAGAGTGCAACTGATACAGGCTTTAGTGACGGAGCATACTATTTAGCAAAATGGAGTGCCGGAACTCTCAATGCCGGCCAGTCGGTTGATGTTAAAAATCTTCAATTCACCGTTGATTCGTCATATCAGTATGTTTCGTTCAGATTTAACTGCAATGGTTCCGGCGGTGCGGCAGGTCAGAAAATCGAATATTCAAATATCAGACTTGTTGATATAACGGATTGCGGCAACAACACTTACTCCGGCTCAACAAATCAGACCGTTGATTTCGGCAGTTGCTATACTGCTCCGACCGCAACACGCACAGGTTATGATTTTGTCGGTTGGTACACAGGCAAAAACGGTTCGGGAACGTTGGTAGACACAACCCAGCCTTGGAATATTACCCAAAATACAAAACTTTATTCAAAATGGACTCCGAAATCCTTTACAATGACTCTTGACGGTAACGGAGGAAAAATTAACGAAACGAACGATACCAAAGCTCTGACTGTAACCTATAGTTATGGCAATTACAGGTCTGTTCAATCAAATTCTTCAAGCAGAACCGGATATACATTCAATGGTTATTATACCGCAAAAACAGGCGGCACTAAGATTTACAATGCAGATGGTTCTTGTGTAGGTGACGGCACATATTGGAGTTCGGATTCGGATGCAAGTAAAAGAAATTGGATTTATGTCGGCAATCCGACTTTTTATGCACAATATGACCCGTATACCTATACCGTTAATTATTCTGCCCCCGATAAAACAGGCGGTTCAACGGCTTCTTCAACTCATACATATGATGTTGCAAAGGCTCTAACTCAGAACGGCTTCACCAGAACGGGTTACACATTCAGCAACTGGACCGGTTACAAAACCGTTCTTTCGGATTCAACTGTTTATTCCTATGATAACTCTGCCGGAACAAAATATAATGACTTTAAATTGTTTTCCATAACCGATGTCCATCCGGGCGATGTGTATGTTCTGACTTACAAAGCAAAAGTTACAGGAACGGGATACAACTTTTTCTATCTGGGCGATGTTGCTACAAGTAACACAGTAAGATCTGACGGCACTTCGCACGGAAATTCAGATGGTAACAACACGATTACTGCTTCTTCCGACTATACAGAATATACTGTCAAATATACGATGGCGAGCGGAACGGATAAATCTGCAACAAAAACTCTTATGTTCAGAGCCGCCGCAGGGGCAACAGTTTATGTTAAGGATGTCGTTCTTAAAAAGCAGATAGGAACTTACACTGATAAGCAGAGCGTTACCAATCTTACTGCGGAAAACGGTGCAACAATTGATATGGTTGCAAACTGGAATGATTCACAGGCTCCGTCAGTATCTATTTCAAGCACAAATAATGTTGCATCTTCCCAGACCGTTACACTCACAATGAGCGATAACGAGGGAGTAACAAAATATTATTTCGGCACAGATTCAAACGGAACTCCTGCAACAACTCCGGGTTCAAGCAATACTGCAACTGTCAGTTCGGCAGGAACATATTATCTGATTGCAGTTGATGCGAGTGGTAACAAGAATTCAACAAGCATTACTTTCTATCAGACAACGCTTAGCGGAAACGGCGGCTCGGTTTCTCCGTCAACAGTTATCACGAAAAGCGGAAACTCGTTCACATTGCCTACCGCTTCGAGAAATTATTATAATTTCAGCAAGTGGAGCAATAACAGTGCACAGGGTGCTTCTTACACAGTTTCGAGTTCCGCAACCCTTACCGCTCAGTGGACACCTGTTTCGTATTCGATCAGTTATACTTTGAACGATGGAACGGTTGCAACTGCAAACAAAACATCCTATAACATCGAAACTGCAACATTTACTCTTAACAATCCTGCAAAGGATAACAACCGTTTCGATGGCTGGACCGGTTCAAACGGAGAAACTCCGAGCAGAACAGTTTCAATTGCAAAGGGAAGCACTGGCGACAAGTCATACACAGCCAACTGGACACCGGTTGCAAACGACGATGCATTCGTAGTAGACACAGGTCTTCCTGTTAATCTTGATGTTCTCGCCAACGACCTTGACGGTGCAACCTTCAGGGAGATTAAAACCAATACAGACAACTTAACCCTTGAAAAGGTTACTGTTGAAGGTAATGATTATGTTAAGTTCACTCCGAGCGATACTGATACTATTGATTCCGTAAAATCCTTCACATATGAGGATACATTCACCGGAGTAAGCAACTGCACGGCAACAGCTTACATCATCCCCTCAACCTGCGTTTACTATG
>DCII01000013.1 GCA_002315935.1 Ruminococcaceae bacterium UBA1730 | reverse complement strand
TGCACATTTCTTGACTTTTCCACACCGTATCCGCTGTTAAACGGACACAATGTGCCTTGTTAGTTTATATTAATTGGTTACAGTTAGTGCTTGCTTGCTCGCTTGCTCACAGATTATCGCAAATCCAAGCACCATTGTCAACCCCTTTTTCTGAATTTATTTCATTATATCAATTCTCTATCGGAAAGTCAATTGTTTCTTCATATTTCTGTTTCGGATTTTTTAATTATCCTTGCTCTGCCCTTGAGAATAATTTCTCCGTTCGGCGAAGCGTTTACGGAAAGAATACCTCCGGGTTCTCTGAAAGAAACATCAATTCTTTCGCTTTTTCTGACCGCAAGAACCATTCCCGTTGCCGAGCTTCCGCTGGCACAGGAGCTTTCCCAGAAAAGTGACGGCGGATTCTGAACATAAACGAGCGGAGAAAGCTTCATTTCTCCTTCTTCAAAAAACATAAGACCAACGCAGTCTCTCTTAAGCTCCTCGCTCCATTTTTTTATTGCTTTTTCGGCAAGATTTTTTTCAATCATGCCCTCATGCACAAAATGAATTATGCTTCCGAAGTCAACTGCAACAAAGTTATATTCTTTTCCGGCATATTCAAGAACCGCATTTTCAACCGAAACGGGCTTCGGCATATTAACCTCGCAGATAAATTCATCCTCCGAAATTCTTTCGGCAGAAGCATTCACCCTGCTTTCAGCTCCCGAAACCTGCAAAAGAAGTTTTTCTTTTCTTCCGATTTCGGCGTTTCTTTCAAGCAAAATAACAGAAGCGGTTGAGATTGTTGCATTTCCGCAGAATTCACCGCCTGCCATCCTCAGAGAATTTTCTCCAACAAAACCAACCTGCTCCGCAGACGGCTCTTTTTTCATAAGAAGCTCCGCAATTTCAGGCTGTTTTTCAACAGGAACCTCACTCCTGACGAGGACTGTTATGTTCCCTGTCGGGTCAACAAGATAATATTCAACAATCATTTGTTATAGTTGCTCAAAAACTGCTTTGTTCGTTCATTTGTTGCGTTTCCGAAAACCTCTTCCGGAGTGCCCTGTTCAACGATAACGCCGTTATCCATAAAAATAACTCTGTCTGAAACAGCCTTTGCAAAGCTCATTTCGTGGGTAACTATAACCATTGTCATCTTTTCATCGGCAAGCTGTTTAATAACCTTAAGCACTTCGCCCGTCAGCTCCGGGTCAAGAGCGGAGGTAGGTTCATCAAAGAAAAGAATATCCGGCTTCATTGCAAGTGCTCTTGCAATTGAAACTCTCTGCTGCTGACCGCCCGAAAGCATACAGGGATAGGCATCCTCCTTATCCGAAAGTCCCATTTTCCGAAGCAGGATTTTGCATTCCTCATAAACGCTTTCCTTATCTCTTTTTTGAACAGAAACGGGAGCATCCGTAAGGTTTTTGATTACACTGAAATGCGGAAAAAGATTATAATTCTGAAAAACAAGTCCGAATTTATTTCTGATTTCATTCAGATTTTTTGCATATTTAATCTCGGAGCCTTCCATCCATGCGGCAGGCTTTCCGACATAAGTCAACGTGCCTTCATCCATTGTTTCAAGAAGGGTTGCACATCTGAGAAGAGTTGATTTGCCCGAGCCGGAGGGACCGATAATCGAAACAACCTCGCCCTCGTTGACTGTTATCGAAATATCCTTGAGAACATGATGCCTTCCGAAGGATTTTTTAACGTTTTTTATTTCAAGAACGCTCATGGTAATCCTCCTTAAATAGTGTAATAGCTCATGGACTTTTCGATTTTTTCCATGATGAAGCTGATAATTGCATTGAATATGTAATAGAATACACCTGCAACAACAAACGGAATGAAGCTCGTCTGCGAATTTGCAATCTGTTTGCCGATTGTAAACATTTCCTGATAAGAAACGGTGAATGCCATGGATGTATCCTTAACAAGAGTAACAATTTCATTCGTCACACTCGGAAGAATGCGGCGTATAACCTGCGGAAGAATAATCTTCATGAAGGTCTGAATTTTTGAATATCCAAGCACCTGAGCGGCTTCATACTGACCGACGGGCATTGATTCAAGTCCACTGCGGTAAATTTCCGCAAAATAAGAAGCATAGTTGATTGCGAAAGCAATAACAACGGGCACAAGCTTGTTTTTCGAAACGCCTATATCAAAATAAACTCCCCAATTATAAACCTCGGAAAGCTTATTTGCGGCAACCGAAATATAATACGGTCCGTAGGTTACTGCGATGAGCTGAAGCATAAGAGGAGTGCCTCTCAAAACAGAAATGAAAAACCTTGTAATTGTTGAAACCGGCTTGAATCTGCTTCTTCTTAGAAGGGCTACAATCATGCCGAGTGGAAGAGAGAAAAGCAATGTGAGAAAGAAAATTGCACAGGTTTTCCCAAAGCCATCGCTCATTTTAATTATCATTGTCGATAAATCCATAAAAAATACCTCAAGTTCAATTCAGACAAAACTCCCGAAGGAGCATTACTGCCCCTTCAGGGATTTCATTCGTCAATTAAATTTTCAAGGAAACACTGAATAAATGCGTCATCGCATCTTTTGACCTGTTTTAGCGTAAAAATCTTGATTGCCGTTTTAATCAGCTTTTCCTTAATCCTTTTCGTTGATATACTTTGCCGCAACGGGATAATCAACAAATACTGCATCAACTGCACCGCCTTCAAGCTCCGTGAAGCACTTGAGGAAGCTGTCGCAGGTGATAACTTCGCCGAAGGTAGCGGCAAGGTCTTTAAGGTCACCGTCATCTGCAAGAAGGGTTTCACCCGATGTGCCGAGCTGAACGGCAACAATCTTTCCTGCAAGGTCTGCCGAGGAGTTGAAGCCTGCCGCAGCGTTAACAACAAGAACCTGCTCGCTGTCATAATAAGGCTCTGAAATAACATATCCCTGCTCTGTCATTGAAGGAAGAATCGTCATGCCCGACCATACGCAGTCGCATTCGCCGGAATCAAGCTGAACGAGCTTCTGATCCCAGTTAACGCCGAAAATTTCAAATTCCCAGCCGAGGAGCTCGCACGCCGCTTTGCAGACTTCAACATCAAATCCGGTGTATTCGCCGTCATCGCCCATATAGCTGAAGGGATTATATTCAGGGTCAATACCCATGACGAATGTTCTTGCTTCAATTGCGGAAAGGTCAGTTGTTTCTGCTGTATAACCTTCCTTGAGATAAATAAGATTATCAACGATATTGGAATATTTTGCGGCTATTTCCGCATATGCTCCGCTTGCAACAAGATTCTTGACTGCGGCAACCATTGCGTTGCAGACATCCTCTTCGCCCTTACGGAATGCAATGCCGTACTGCTCCTTGCCGAGGTCTTCGTCAATAATTTTAAGTTCTGTTTTTGTGGGTTCTGCTTTTTGAGGCTCTTTCTTTATTCCGCACGATGCACACGCAAGAAGCATCGTAACTGCAAGAACAATTGTAAGAACTCTTTTCAATGTTTTCATAAATAAAATCCTTTCGGTTTATTTCGGCAGAGCCGTGTTCGTTTTTCTGTGTTACCATATTAGCACGCTAAAGTGATGTTGTCAAGAGCTTTTTTATAAAAACAGATATAGTGCCGATTTATTTTAATGAAATTTTCTTGTAATACATAATTTTATGTGATAATATAGCTTTAAAAGGAGCTGATAACTATGTCAACGGCAAAATGGATATGGTATCCCGCAGAATATGAAACCTATCATCATAAGCTTCTATCATTCCGCAGACAGGAATACGGCTGTGATTATGCCTGCCACTGGTATGTTGCCAACACGGAGCTTAGCGTAAGATTCTTCCGCACTTTTGTTGCACAGGAGGATACATATATAAAGGTAATAACCCATTCAAAAGGAATGATACGCACGCAGAACGGTCTTAAACCCGTCAACGAGGATATTCTCATAACAAAGGGAGAACAGCAGATATGCGTTGAGCTCTTTGACCTTGAAGGCTTCTGCTCATTCTATCTTGACAGCAAATATGTTGTCAGCGATGAAAACTGGACTACCGACCTTCATGATAATCATTTTATCAATGTTGCCTGTGAGCCTGCTCTGACCTCTCCCGGGGATGACCCGAGAAAATTCCCGTTTGAATACAAAGAGGTCAAGCCCGTTTCGGTTGAAGAAATCAATGGCGGAAGGCTTTATGATTTCGGAAAAGAAATGTTCGGCATAATCGAATTCGATAAGCTCATTGACGGAATGTTCCTTTCATACGGAGAATCAAGAGAAGAAGCTCTCGACAAGGTTACTTCCGTTATTCATGAATCTCTTTCCGCAGATGATGAAGCGAGAAGACCTGCAAGAGCATTCAGATATATTTTCGTCACAAGTGAAAGCGGCGAATATCCGCATTTCACCGCTGAATACGAATACCTTCCGATAGAGGACAAGGCTTCCTTCAGATGTGAAAATGAAAAGGTCAATAAAATTTGGGACATCTGCTCCTACACCTTCCATCTGAATTCAAGAGAATTCTTCCTTGACGGAATAAAGCGTGACCGTTGGGTATGGTCGGGTGACGCTTATCAATCATACATGATTAACAACTATCTATACGCAGACAGAGCCATAACCAAACGCACCATAACCGCCCTTTTCGGAAAACCGCCTTACAGAACACATATCAACACCATCAACGATTATTCGGCATATCTTATTATTGCAGTGCTTGAATATTACGAAGCAACGGGCGATATGGAATTTGTTAAATCGGTCTGGGAAAAGACAAAGGCACTCTATGATTTCATCGTTTCACGCCTTGACGAAAGAGGTTATGTTGTCGGTCTTTACGGCGACTGGATATTCATTGACTGGGGTGAGGTTGACAAGCAGGGAGCGGTTTGTGCAGAGCAGATTCTTCTCTGGAAAACCTATCTTTCCATGCAGAAGCTTTCATCTCTTCTCGGCGAAGACGGCGATTATCCTTCAAGAGCCGAAAAACTGAGAGACAACATTCTCCGTGATTTCTGGAGAGAGGACAGAAAAGCGTTTATTGATTCATTCGATTCCGGCAAGGAGCAGATTTCAAGGCAGAGCAATATTTTCGCCATTCTCTATGAGCTTGTTGATTCAGACTGTGCCGAAAAAATATTCAGAAATGTTCTCGAAAACGATAATGTTCCCCCAATCACAACTCCGTATTTCAAGCTCTATGAGCTTATGGCAATGTGCAAGCTCGGCAGAATCGAAGAAATGCAGACCTATCTTGAAGGCTACTGGGGCGGTATGCTCGCCCTCGGTGCAACCTCGGTCTGGGAGCAGTTCAAGCCCGATGAGCGTGGCACGGAGCATTACGCCATGTACGGCGGCAGCTACGCAAGGTCACTCTGCCACGCATGGGGAAGCGGACCGATTCTTCTTCTCGGCAAATATGTCTGCGGAGTTAAACCGACTTCAACAGGTTACAAAACATTCGAGGTTGAGCCGAAAGCAGGCAAATATAAATCCTTCGTTGCCGATGTTCCCGTCAACAACGGCGTTGTTCATGTTGAATTCAAAGGCAATTCTGTTTCTGCATCTGCCGATGTTGAGGGCGGAACGCTCATTTTCGGCGGAAAATCCGCAGTTATTCCGAAGAACGGAGCCGCCGAAATTGTAATATAAAGAAAAATTTACAACTTGTTAACCGATTAATCCGTTTTTTAATATAGAATACTTTCAATAATCTTTTTGGAGAGTGTATCATTTGCTTGGTTATGTCAAAGCATATAAATCGGAGCTGAAGGTCAGAGACTATGAGCTTTACAGGGGAGTTTACTGCTCTCTCTGCCGTGCTCTGGGCAGAAATTATTCTCCTTTGGCACAGCTGTTGCTCAGCTATGATTTCACCCTCGCCGCTATGATGCGACTTGCTCTTTCCGAAAACGGATGCAGCTTCTCTCAGAAAAGGTGTCCGTATAATCCTGCAAAAAAGTGTCTGAATTGCTCCGAAAAGCCAATTTTTGATGCTTGCTCCCATGCAGTCATTATCACCGCATTCTATAAAGTAGTTGATAATATTTCAGATTCAAAGGGCTTGAAAAAGCTTGCCGCAATTCTTCTTTATCCGATTATTGCTATCATGCACAAAAAAGCGAAAAGGCTTGCTCCCGTAATTGAAAAAACAGTTTCCGAAGCCATGAAAATGCAGAGCATTACGGAAGCAAAACAGAATGTCGGCATTGACGAAGCCGCTCACCCAAGTGCAGATGCTCTCGGAAGAATTTTCAACACAGAAAATAATGATTCTCTCTATCGTTTCGGATACATGGTCGGCAGATACATCTACATTCTCGATGCGGCTGATGATATTGAAGACGATATAAAGCATAAAAGCTTCAATCCGTTCAAAAAGGACTATTCCGATTTTTCGTCTGACGAAACAAGAAGGATTTTTGCAGACAGAATTGAAAAAATGCTGAATCTTACGCAGTCACAGATTCTTGAAGCATTTGATAAGCTCGGAACAGAAAGATTCGGAAGCATTATTGAAAATATAGCTCTTGACGGTCTCAGCATAAGTGCACAGACCGTTCTTGCCAAATACAGAGACAAGGTTAAAAAACAAAAAATTATTCAGGTGAAATGAGGTGTGTATATGAGAAATCCATATGAAGTTCTGGGCGTTCCCGTCAACGCTTCTCCCGAGCAGATTGACGCCGCTTACCGTGAGCAGATGCGTCTTTCTGCAAACGACAGCCGCAGGATAGATGAGCTGAATCAGGCATATGATGAAATAATCCTGAATTCGGGTTCGCAGGGAAGCTATTCCTCCGCAGGAAGCTACGCATATTATTCCGGAGCGGATTATTCCGATGTGCGTTCAAAAATCAACCTCAACAGGCTTGAGGATGCTCAGATAATTCTTGACGGAGTTCCCGAGGGAAGCCGTGATGCACAGTGGTATTACCTCAAGGGAACAATTCATCAAAAAAGAGGATGGCTTGAGGAAGCCGCAAAGAATTTTGCCATCGCCTGCAATATGGACCCTTCAAACGATACCTTCAGAGCCGCATACAATAATGTCAGCAACGCTCAGAGCGGCGGTTACAGAACCGAACGCAGAGAGCACAGCTCAGACTGCTCCGCTTGCGATATTTGCGAAGGACTTATCTGTGCAGACTGCTGCTGTGAATGCCTTGGCGGCGACCTTATTCCATGCTGCTGACGAGGGATTGATATGAAACAAAGCTCAAAATGTGCACTCGGCGGCATAATTGCCGCCCTTTCGCTTGTTATGATGATTTCCGTTGCGATTATTCCGTTTCTGACCTATGCACTCCCCGCCGCCGCAGGGTTGCTGATTGTGATAATCGTTATTGAAATAGACAAAAAATGGGCATTCGGAGTTTACTGCACGGTGGCAATTCTCGGAATGCTTCTCGTTCCCGATAAAGAGGTTGCCGTGATGTATCTTGCTTTTTTCGGATATTATCCCATTCTTAAGGCTGTCACGGAATCAAAGCTTTCCGTTGTGCTCGGATGGATTATTAAGGTTATGGCATTTCTCGGCACTATGATTATATCATATTTCCTGATGATAAAATTCATGGGCGTTACCATTGACGAGGTTGACGAATTGGGAATAATCGCCATTCCGCTTCTCCTCGGCATGGGAACCTTTGCGTTCGTGCTCTATGATATTGCACTCACAAGGCTTATCACGGCGTATCTCGCAAAATGGAGAAAATATTTCAGGAGATATTTTAAATAACTCTTGTATTTCTTTAATAAATATTTTATAATATGTTACTTGAATAAAACTTTTGAGGTGTATCAAATGAAAGATATTGTAAGAATCGGTTTTGTCGGTCTCGGCGGCAGAGGTCAGGGCAATCTTCGTGAGCTTCTCAATGCTGAGGGAGTTATTGTTCCTGCTGTCTGCGATAAATACGAAGACAGAGCGAACAAAGGCAAAGAAATAGTTGAAGAGGTTACAGGCACAGCTCCCGATGTTTATCTTGACTATAAAGAGCTTCTTGCAAGAGATGACATTGATGCGGTTTTCTGCTGCACAACATGGATTACTCATGCAAGAATCGGAATTGATGCAATGAGAGCAGGTAAACACGTCGGCTTCGAAGTCGGCGGTGCCGCAAGCATCGAAGAATGCTGGCAGCTCGTCAGAGCAAGCGAAGAAACAGGCAAATTCTGTATGCTTCTTGAAAATTGTTGCTACGACAGAGGCGAAATGGCAATTTTCAATATGATAAAAAAAGGTCTCTTCGGCGACCTTATACATATGCAGGGCGGTTATCAGCACGACCTTCGTGATGAAATCTGCCTCGGAAGAGAAAACCGTCACGGCAGACTCTTCAATTTCCAGCACAGAAACGGCGAGCTTTATCCCACACATCAGTTCGGACCTATTTCAAAGGCATTGAGCATCAACAGAGGTAACAGATATATTTCCGTTTCATCTTTTGCCACAAAGTCAAAAGGCCTTAACGAATGGATAAAGAAGAATAAGGGCGAGGATTACGACCTTGCAGACTATGAATTCAATCAGGGTGATATTGTAACAACTGTTCTCAAGACCGCAGACGGTCAGACTGTTGTGCTCACTCACGACTGCTCGCTTCCCAGACCTTATTCAAGAGGATACAGAGTTCAGGGCACAAAGGGCATCTATATGGAAGACGGCGAAACAATCTATCTTGAAGGCGTTTCCCATGAAAATAAAGAACATTGGACTCATGTCTGGGAAAGCTTCGACAAGTATCAGGAAGAATATGAGCATCCCCTCTGGAAGAAATATAAAATTGACGGCGTTCACGAGGGCGGTCACGGCGGAATGGATTTCCTTGTTTTCAGTGCATTCGTTGAAGCAGTCAAGGTTGGCTCACAGCCTCCCATTGATGTTTATGACACGGCAACATGGATGGCGGTAACCTGCCTTTCAGAGCAGTCAATCGCAATCGGCGGTGCTCCCGTTCCGTTCCCGGATTTCACAAACGGAATGTGGATTGACCGTGAACCATACAGAAGAGGTATCTTCTGCCTTGAAGAAGTCTGCGAAGATTTCTTTGAAGCAGAGAAAAAAGGAGAAAACGAATGAAATATTATATCGGTGTTGACGGCGGAGGAACAAAAACCGCATTTGCTCTTTTTGATGAAAACAAAACAATGCTCAAAACCGTTGAGGGTCCCGGAAGCAACCACGAAAACCTTGAATCCTCTTTTGACGGTGCAAGCGATATTATAATGGCAGGTCTTAATGACCTTTGCAAGGAAGCAGGAATTGCTCTTTCGGATGTAAGCTTCACACTTATGGGCCTTGCCGGAATCGACCATCCCTTCCAGTATGACATTATGTGCGATATGCTCCGCAAAAAGGGTCTTGAAAATTTTGAAGTTTATAACGACGGATTTATCGTTGTTAAGGCAGGCTCGGAAACGGGTCACGCAATCGGCTTCAACTGCGGAACAGGCGTTTGCTGCAACGGAATTGACATCAACGGCAACAGGCTTCAGCTTGCAGGTCTCGGAGAATTCAGCGGAGACATTTCCGGCGGCGGAAACATTGTTACAAAGGCTTTTGAGCTTGCATATAACGACCTTTTCCTCAACGCCGGCAAAACGGCCATTTCCGATATGGCCATGAAGCATTACGGCTTCACCGAAAGAGAACAGCTTCTCACTCTTATTGAAAAGATTGAAAACGGCGAGGGCGAACACATCAGAAACTTCATTATTTTCTTCTTTGAGGCAGTCAAGCAGGGTGACGGTCCTGCAATGGAATATGCAACAAAGATGGCTGAAAAAGGTGCTTACCTCATCGCCGCTCTTGCAAATCAACTTGACTTCGGCGACGGAGAAGTTGAGGTTGTGCTCTCCGGCTCAATCAATGTTAAACTTGATAACAAAGCTTATCTTGATATGCTCTATGAAAAGGCTGCCGCATTCAGCGGAAAGAAGCTGAAATTCATCAAGCTTCAGGCAAAGCCCGTAACAGGATGCATCAACTGGATAATGCAGGAATATGCAAAATAATCTGAAAAGGAGTTAAGAATATGAAAGAAATCAATGTAACAATTATAGGCTCCGGCAGTACATATTGCCCCGAACTTATCGACGGCTTCCTCAAGGCTCAGGATACCCTTAAGCTCAAGAAAATCTCATTCATGGATATTGATGACCGCAAAAGAACAATAGTCGGCAATCTTTGCATCCGTATGCTCAAGGCGGCAGGTGTTGAATGCGAAACACTTCTCACAGACGACCTTGACACCGCTCTTCAGGGTGCAGACTTCGTTGTTACTCAGATTCGTGTCGGCAAGCTCCCCTGCAGACATCTTGACGAAACAATTCCCCTCAAATATAACCTTATCGGTCAGGAAACAACAGGTATCGGTGGATTTTTCAAGGCTCAGAGAACTATTCCCGTTATCAAGAATATCTGCGACAGAATCGAAGCAATCTGCCCCAATGCATGGCTTATCAACTTCACCAATCCCTCGGGCATCATAACCGAATTTGTTCTTAACAACACGAATGTTAAGTGCATCGGTCTTTGCAATGTTCCCATTGATATGATTGACGACACCAAAGAGGATGTCGGCGAGGATATGGAATACACCTATGTCGGACTTAACCACCTCAGTTGGTTCACTTCTGTTAAGCTTCACGGCGAAGAGCTTATTGACAAGCTCCTCAACGAAGGCTTCACTCCCAAGGTTATGGCAAACATCAAGGATGACGGTTTCTCGCTTGAAACCCTCAAGGCTATCCACGCTATTCCCTCATCATATCTCCAGTATTATTACTGCAGAAGAGCAAAGCTTGAGCATCTTCTTGAAGGCACTCAGAGCAGAGCACAGAAGTGCATGGAAATTGAAGAAGACCTTCTTGAAATGTATTCAGACGAGGGACTTTATGTTAAGCCTGCTCTCCTCGACCAGAGAGGCGGTCACAAGTATTCACTTGTTGCGGTTAACCTCATCAATGCAATTGCAAACGATGTTAAGGATGTTCAGGTTGTCAATGTCAAGAACGGCAACACTCTCCCCTTCCTCAAGCCCGATGATGTTATCGAGGTTGCCGCAGTTATCGGCAAGGACGGAGCAACTCCCGTTCCCGTCGGCGAAGTTACAAACAAGCACATTATCGGCCTTATGACCGTTGTTAAGCAGTATGAAAATCTTACAGTCAAAGCCGGCAGAGACGGTGACGAAGAAGCGGCACTCAACGCTCTTCTCATTCATCCCCTCGTTGGCGACTGGGAAGCCGCTCATAAGTGCTTCGAGGAAATGAAGGAAGCCCATAAGCAGTATCTTCCCCAGTATTACAATAAGTAATTAATAATATATAGCATAACCCCCGACAGTTTGAACCGTCGGGGGTTAAGTTTATTAAAATTATATGTTATTGCTTCAAATCCGGCAGAGCTTTAAACAGACCCTTGAAGAATGCAACAAGCATTGCAAAGAAGCCTGTTTTAACCTTTACCGATTCGATTTCGCTCGTTACGGTGTTTCCGTCAAGGTCTTTGGCGGTGAAGTAAACGCTGAAATCAGTTGTTGCCTGATTGATTGTGATGCTGCCGTCAGCGTTGGGTGTGTAATTTGCACCTGTTACAAACCACTTGACATCCGTGCAGTTTTGAACATCGGCATAAATGGTAAGCGATGATTTGAGTTCAATCGTCTGACCGTTATACTTGCTCATATTCCTGATTGCATATGCAGGTGTAGCTTTTGCCGTTCCGACCTTTGTTCTTGTATCAATTGCAGTGCAACGGTCACACTTTGCCGTTTCCGTTCCGTCAACGCCGACACGTTCATCGTTATTGTAAACATAGTTTGTGAAGCTATGATTTGCCAGTGCAATATCAACAATATCCTTCGTCTGAGTTTCAAAGAGTTCATTCGTGAATTCTGCGGTATATGTTGTTGTTCCCTTCTCTTCGCAGGTTGCAGGAGTTTTAGCCTTGGAAGTAACTGTTGCATTTTCTTTTACAACATTGTTTTTGTTGTTTTTATCAGCTGCGGTTGCAACACAGGTCTTTCCGTCTTCCGACCATTCATAAGAAATCTCATAATCCGGAATATCTGTATTGTCTAATTCTGTTTTTTCAATTTTCTTGCCGACATAATTTTCCGCATTTTCAATCGTTAAAGCATAGTTATCGGAAATTGCCGAAGAAGTGGTAATGCTGAATTCAGAAGCAAGATAAACGCTGTTATCGGCGGCACTAACCTCTTTATTTTTCGGAGTAATGGTAATTGTTGCCGGACTTCCGTTAATTTCCAGACTGATGTTGCTTGTGTTTACAGTAGAAATATCCATATACTGGCTGAAGGTAACCGTAAAGCCGTCAGCATTCTTTTCAAGCTTTGCAACCTTCGGAGCTTCTGTTGAGACAAGTCCGATAGCAACCTCGGTATATTCAGGAGGAACGGTCATCCAATCCGAATAAGCGGTTTCATATCCGCTCTTAACAACCTTAACACGCCATGTTCCTTCGGTTACATCCCAGTGATAAGTGCCGAGAGAATCGGTAATCTGCGGATTCTCCTGCTCATATTCCTGAGCCTGCCACGGAATAGCATTTTCGCCATCCTGATAGCAGATTATTGCTGATGCGCCTTCGATGCGATTGGATTTTACGGCTTCATAAACATATCCGGATGGGTCAATCAGATAACTGATATATGCCGTTTCTATATCAAGAGCGGCACTTCCGTTAACCTCAATGCCGAGCGTACCGGGCACATAGGAATGGTTGTCGTTATCGAACCAGCCTTCTGCAGTCCAACAATTGTTGACTGAATCATAGGTAGCATTCATATATTTTACTTCAGAGCCTTTGGTGGAAACAAAACGCAGAGAGGAAACATCCTTATTCAATGTTGCTTTCAATGTCATGGGCTGAGAAGGAAGAACAGAAAGATTGACCTTTCTTACATTCAGAACATCAATTGTGCGTCCGTTATGCGACAGGGTGAATGCTGTTGGATAAACAGCGGAAACATCATAAACAAGAGATTTGGATTCACTCACTGTTTCGCTGTTGACCGTAACCTCGGCTTTGATGGTGTGATTTGTACTGTTGTTTGCTAAAGTAAATTCTTTTTTCCATTTTCCATCTGTGCCGGCAACCGCTGTTCCGATTAAAGTTGTTCCGTCATAAACGGAAACGGTGGCACACGGAGCAGCGAAACCATAAGCGATAAAGGTTGTGGAATCGGTAATTGACGGACAGTGAAGCTTTACAAAAGCCTTATTGTCTATGGGAACAAAGGTGAAAACGTTTTCTTCGGCACATTCCTGTGCCTTTGAACCGGTGAAGCCGAAGATAATCATATCATCGTTGCAACCATAAAATGCATCTTCATCAATGCTTGTGACGGAATTCGGAATGGTGATTCTTGTTAAGCCGGTGCAATATACAAATGCACCCTCACCAATGCTTGTGACGG
>DCII01000009.1 GCA_002315935.1 Ruminococcaceae bacterium UBA1730 | reverse complement strand
GGAAACTGCCGAGGACAAGGGTACAAAACCTACAGAAACTCGGAATGCCAAAATGGCAAGCGTATAGAAACGGAAACACTCGGAAAGGCTATTGGGCTATTGCAGGTAGCGGTATTTTACAGCATACCATTACAAACGAAAGACTTGCACGCAGGGGATATTATGACATATCCGAAACGTACAAGTCTATGCACTCAATATGATTGAACCGCCGTGTACCGAACGGTACGCACGGTGGTGTGAGAGGGCAAATTTATTTTGCCCTACTCGATTGTAACAAGATTTTTATTTGATGAAAACAAGAGCGAGAATTGCAACGAATGAAAGAATAACCGAAATAATTTCACGCTTACTCGGTTTATTTTGCGTGAAGAAGCAGATTATGGTTGAAATTATCATAACACCGCCCGTTACGAAAGGGTACTGTGCAGAGGCAGGAAGCTGTGTCAGCCCGATAAGAAGTAGGAAGTTGCCTACGCAGTTGAGAATTCCGAAGCCGGAAGCGTAAACGGTCGGAGCAACGCTCATTTTCGGACCCTTGTCCTTCAGGAAGATGAGCGTAATAACGCAGAAAATAACGGCAATTGCCGCAATCTGAAGCGAATAACCTGCTTCGCTTGCCTTTTCGTAGTCGGCACTCTGATAGAATTTTGAATAAGTGCCGGACATACCATTTGTGATGAAAACGCCGATATAGTAGATAAGTCCACCCTTGGAATTATCCTTGTTGATGGTGATGAGAAGGGCGGGAACAATGAGAATCATGCAGAGAATTTTACCGAGAGTTATTTCTTCGTTATAGAAGATTATTCCCGTCAGAAACGGAAGAACCATTCCGCCGAGCATACAAATGACCGAATAGAGCGAGAGATTGATTTTACTGAATGATTTTATGCTGCATATGTTGAAAAGAAAAATATTGAAAGCGGCACAAGCGGCAACCGCAAGCGAAAAAGGCGTCAGCTCAAGCCTGAATTTATTCATTGCAAGCATAATTACAAAGCCTGTTGACTGTGCAATGATAATGAATTTCAGAACTGATGCTATGGAATTTCCGTTTTTCTTTTCGTAGCGTTCGTTGAAAAAGAACTGGAAGCTGAACAGCGTTACTGCTGACAATACAATCAAATAATACATTCTATTCTTCTTTCTTCTTTGCTCCGAGGGCAGAAAGCGAGGCAATCAGAATAAGTGCCACTGCACCCGATGCAAAAATAATTGTTTTATATTTTTCCGAAGCCGAAAGAGCTTCATTGACCTGCACTGTTGTTGATTCGTCAACCGAAGAGGTCTTAACTGTTTCTTCGGCAGTAGGCAGATTTGTTTCGGCTTTCGTTGTTATTTCACAGGTTGTTGTTTCAACACCTGTTGTTTTCGGAGCATTTGTAGTTTTCGGAGCATTTGTAGTTTTCGGAGCTTTTGTAGTTTTCGGAGCTTTTGTGGTTTTCGGAGGTTTGGTCGTTTTGGGAGGCTTCGTTGTTGTGACCTTGACTGTGGTTGCCTTCGTTGTTCGCATTTTTGTTGTTTTTTCCTTGGTGGTGCGTTCCTGCTTTGCTGTTGTTGAAGGCTTGACAGTTGTTTCCTTTGTCGTTGTTTCAGCTTCTTTTTCTGTTGTGGTAACAGGATTTTTGATTATCACATCTCTGATGTTGCTCACATATCCGTCTGAATCCGCAAACTGAATTCTGAATTTATATTCATCGGGAATACCGTTTTTGATGCCGAGCCTTATTTCGCTCGTCATTCCCTTTGCAAGATCGAAAACAGACTTTGCATCAACCTTATATTTTTCTTCGTTAAGAACAACATTTCCTTCTGAAGCATTGATTATAATTTTTTCATCCTCTGCATAGATGATGACTTTAACATCTTCATCATTGTACTCCATATTTTTGTCCCTTATCTGAACGCACATCCATATATCGTATATCTCATAATCAACATAATATTTCAGAATGGCAATTTCGACACCGCTGTGACTTTCTCCATGAATCAAAGAAACCATCTCGGCATTTAGCCACTCCGTTCCGTTATCTACTCCGTCGTGAATAATCTTTGCTGAAAATGAACGGAATGAAAAAATGAGAACAAGAAACATCGCAAGAAAGATTGCGGAAAATCTTTTCATTCTTTCACCCCTTTGTCGGCTTTTGCATTATTTTAGCATATAAACAAAAATCATGCAATAGAAATTTGCCGTTCAGCGTTTGCTAAATTTGCCGTTCAGTATTTCCTTAAAATTTTTTTGCAATTATTTGCTCCATACTGACGGGAGCATAATTGGTTCTTTCAACGCAGGCACAGAAATGATGCTCGCTGAAATCCTTAAACATCGGATTTGCATGAACATGGCCGAAAATATTTGCATATGGCATATTTGTGTTCACATAAATCGGCTCGTGTGAAAGAATGAAAAAATTGTTGAATAAAACAGGTAAATCATAAACCTCATCAAATCCTGCCAAACGGTAGTATTCATTTGATTTATTGTCGTGGTTACCCTTGACAAGGATAATTTTTCCGTTCAGCCTGTTAAGAAAATCCTGTTCATGACCATCTGCACCGAAATCTCCGAGATGCCAGACCGTATCATCAGGAGAAACTGTTTTATTCCAGTTTGTTATTATAGATTCATTCATTTCTTCGGGGGAAGAAAAAGGTCTGTTTTCGTATTCGATGATTTTATCCTCTGAAAAATGTGTATCTGCAATGAAAAATACCTTGCTCATGCTTTATTCCTCCTGCTTTTCTAAAAGTACAACCGTTTCTATATAGGTTGCAAAAACACTGTGAATGTCTTAATTTCCTCTCGACTTTTCATAGCTGGTTTCTTTAGGGAAACGCTGAATAAATGCATCGTCGCATCTTTTCGGTCTGTTTTGGCGTGAAATGCGTTACAAAATCTTGAAATACACAAAGTATTCCTGTGGTTTTGTGCCTTTTTCACACCGAAAACATACTCGAAAATCTCGCTTGCTGATTTAATCAGCGTTTCCTTAGAACTATTTCATCTTATCAAGAACAGCTTCTACCTGAGCGATTAATTCCTCTTTATCCGGAATAACATAAGTATATTTTGAGGCAAATATATTATTGTTAAGTCCGCCTAACGCATATTCAGCTCCAAGAAAATCTCTGTCCGTGCATAGAATAATACCTATTGGAGGATTATCACTTTCTTCATTAACCTCTTCTGCGTAATAATTGAGATACATATTGAGTTGTCCAACAGCTGCCGGCATCAACTTCTTTGTCTTAAGCTCAATCAATACATAAGAATGAAGTATCTTATTATAAAAGACCATATCCACATAATAGTGTTCATTGCCCAATGTGATTCTTTGTTGAGTACCAACAAACATAAATCCTTTTCCTAACTCAAGTAAGAACTTTTCTATATGCTCAACCAACGCTTTTTCAAGATCACATTCTAACACAGGTTTATCTTCAGGAATTCCAAGGAACTCAAATACATATGGATCTTTGATAATATCACTTGCTTTTGTTATTTCATTTCCATTTAATGCAAGCTCAAGGACTCGTTCTTTATTTTCTGTTCCCGATGATAATAACAACCTCTCGTATAATGATGTTTCCAGCTGCCTTTTCAACTCTCTGACAGACCAACCGGAATTAATACATTCCTTTTCATAAAAGTTTCTTTTGTCATCTTCTGAAATCAGAAGTAATTCACAATAATGCGACCAACTCAATTTTCCAGACATTGTCTGGAATTTTTGATATGTTAAATAGAACAGACGCATATTATAAATATTGGAAACTGAAAATCCTTTACCAAATTCTTCCGTTAATACTTTTGACAATTCTTTTAATGTCTTCTTTCCGTAAGCTGCACGCTCATTGTTTTCTTGTTCATGTTCAACAATAATACGACCAATATTCCAATAAGCAGCAATAAGCTCATTATTAACGGTCTTTGCAACATTAGTTCTGGCCTGTACCATCACTTGCTTGATTTGTTCTACCATTTCATTTGACATCAAAGAATTATTATCCATTTCTGCCTTCTCCTTTCCGACATCCATCCTGTTGCTTTAGTTCTCATCATTAACCATAGCTTTGCCTCAACATATCTCCATTAAACATAATGTCGCCTCAATAATATCCGCTATCCATTCCATAGCCACAACATTACCTATATTCCATCTCTTGCTTTTGCTTCAAAGAAATACATCTTGAAGCAACACTATGTATATTGTCACTTTTGTCACGGAAACATATCAACTACAACAAATGCCCGATTTAAGCCGCTTTTAGAAGTTTTGTTCCTTTTTGTCCCGCGTGATTAGGACAACCGTTTCTATATGGTTAGTTTGGGGAAACATATCGAAGGGGCAGATGCGCTTGACCTGATATTTCTTTCTGACGAAGTATTCAAGGTCACGGGCGAGGGTTTCGGGATTGCATGATATATAAACAACCTTTTCGGGTGACATTTTCACAACTGAATCTATGAATTTTTTTGTGCTTCCTGCTCTGGGAGGGTCCATGAATACAACATCTGTCTTCTCTCCCTGCAGGGCAAGCTCTTCCATGAAGTCACCTGCATCTGCACAATAGAAATGGGCATTCCTTGCGTTGTTAGCTTTTGCGTTTGAAATTGCATCTTTAACGGCATCAGGGTTAAGCTCAACGCCGATAACATTGCCTGCGGTTTTTGCTGCAACAAGGCCGATGGTGCCGATTCCGCAGTAGGCATCAATGACCGAAGTCTTTTCGTTGAGCTGTGCAAGCTCCATGGCTTTGTTATAAAGCTTTTCGGTCTGAATCGGGTTAATCTGATAGAATGAGCGTGATGAAATTCTGAATGTGCAGCCGCAGAGAGTGTCTTCAATATAGCCGTTGCCGAAAAGAATTTCTTCCTTTTTTCCGAGAACAAGATTTGTTTTGCCGGGGTTGATATTGAAAATGACCGTTGTTATTTCGGGATGCTTCTTTAAAAGAGCATCCGTGAATTTATTCTTCATCGGGAATCTTGAATCTGCTCCAACGAGAACAACCATAACCTCGCCGCTTGAAAATCCTCTTTTGACGAGCACATGGCGGAGAAATCCGAAATTGCGGTCTTCGTCATAGGTTTTGATTTTGAATTCCGGGAGCATCGAGCGTATGTCAACGATAATCTTATCGGCGGTTTCGTCCTCGGTCATACAGGAATCAACATTGACAATTCTGTGAGAACCCGATTGATAAACTCCCGAAATGATTTTGCCTGTTTTTGTTCTGCCAAACGCCGCCTGAACCTTGTTTCGGTAATGATACGGCGAATCCATTCCGACAATTTTACTTACCTTGCCGAACCTCTTGAGCAATATTTCACTTCTTGCCTGCTTCCATTTAAGCTGACGCTCATAGGTCATATTCTGGAGCTGACATCCTCCGCATTTTGAAGCAAGAGGGCAGGCATCGGGATTGGACTTGAGAGTTGATTTCTGTGACATTTTTTGCCTCCGAAAAGATAAATCCCCCTAACACCTTTCAAGTGTAAAAAGGTGCTGTAATGGGGGATTTACCGTATAAATTGCAGTTTATTATGCTTTTTTCTTTGAAAGAACGATGTTTGTGATGATGCCGAGAATGAGAGCTGTTGCAATAGCGGTAAGGGTAACTGATGTTGATTCTGTACCAATCTGAAGGCTCATTCCGCCTATGCCTGTGATAAGAACAACTGCAACAACAAAGAGATTCTTGTTTTCATCAAGGTTAACCTTCTGAATCATCTTAAGACCCGAAACTGCGATGAAGCCGTAAAGAGTGATGCATACACCGCCCATAACGAAGCCGGGGATGGTTGAAAGGAATGTAACAAAGGGAGCACAGAAGGAAGCAACAATTGCCATGATTGCGGTTGCAAGAATTGTAATAACCGAAGCGTTGCCGGTGATTGCTACGCAGCCGATTGATTCGCCGTAGGTTGTGTTGGGGCATCCGCCGAAGAATGAACCAACCATTGAACCGATACCGTCGCCGAGAAGAGTTCTGTGGAGACCGGGATCCTCGAGAAGCTCTGTGCCGATGATTGAGGAAAGGTTCTTGTGGTCAGCGATATGCTCTGCAAAAACAACGAACGCAACGGGAACATATGCAACTGCGATGGTTCCGATATATGCGGGATTAAGGGAGCTGAAGCCGCCGTTGAATGCCTTGAGGAAGGTGAAATCGGGAACCCAGCTCATGTTCTGAAATGCTGACCAGTCAACAACAACAAGGTTTTCGTTGCCGGTGCCGTTGCCGATAAGAGTGAAGACTGTTGCAACTGCATAGCCTGCAAGGATACCGATAACGAAGGGAATGAGCTTTGCCATCTTCTTGCCGAAAACGGAGCAAAGCATAACTGTGAAAAGAGTAACAAGTGCACAGCCAAGACCGATCCAGCCCTTAACGCCCATGAGATGACCGTCTTTTGCGAATTTGAGAGCATCGCCGACTGCGTTGCCTGCAAGCGAAAGACCGATGATTGCAACGGTAGGTCCGATAACAACTGCGGGCATGAGCTTGTTGAGCCATTTAACGCCTGCAAACTTAACGCAGATTGCAAGAACAACATAAACAAGACCTGCGAAAACCGCACCGAGGATAAGACCTGCATAGCCTGCTGCAACTGTTACAGCACCTGTGAAGGCAACTGTCATCGAGCCGAGAAATGCGAATGAAGAGCCGAGGAAAACGGGGCTTTTGAACTTCGTGAAAAGAAGATAAACAATTGTGCCAATGCCGGCTCCGAAAAGAGCGGCACTCTGGCTCATTGCGTCTGCACCTTCAAGGCCTGCGTTGCCGTTGATGATAACGGGAACAACGATGGTTGCCGCAAGAATTGCAAGGAGCTGCTGGAATGCAAAGATGATAAGCTGTGGGAACTTGGGCTTGTCTTTTACGCCAAAAGCAAGTTTCATAAAAAATACCTCCATATTTTCAACGCCTGAGCGTTTCTTTACCTTTTTACCTTTGCCAGATTGATACGCTGACCTCATTGTCGAACGGGGGAGTTTTAACAACTATAACCTCGTTCCTTGAGGTTGGAACATTTTTGCCGACATAATCTGCAACAATCGGCAATTCTCTGTGCCCTCTGTCAACGAGAGCGGCAAACTGAATTTTGGAAGGTCTGCCGAGCTTGATGAGAGCCTCCATTGCGGCACGGGCGGTTCTTCCCGTATAAAGCACATCATCAACCATGACGACTGTTTTGCCTGCAATGCCGAAATCAATTTCGGTTGCATTGACTTCGGGCTGAATATCCGTTTCGGAAAGGTCATCTCGATAAAGTGTGATATCCAGATAGCCGATTTTTGTTTCAATGCCGAGGGAAGAAACCTTTTTGGCAAGAATATCTGCAAGAGGAGCACCTCTTCGCATAATTCCGATTATGCAGATTTCTTCGCAGTCGCTGTTTCTTTCAACAATTTCATGAGAAATTCGTGCAAGAGCACGGTTGACAGCGGCACTGTCCATAAGATAGGATTTGAATTCCACGCTCTCACCTCTTTTTACCAAATAAAAAACGACCCTGCCGAGGCAAGACCGTAGAAGCAGGGCATAAATTGCCCGAAATATTCCGCAAATCTTGTCGGCATCTCCGTACCGAACTTAAAGAAATTATCTTGAGTTATTATATCACTGCCGTTACCTTTTGTAAAGAAAAAAACATAAATTAATAATATTTTGTTATATTTTGTCACATAGAAAAAATGTTATCTGAGTTGAAATGAAAACACAGAAAAAACACAGATGAAGCAGCTCCACCTGTGTTTTGAATTCATTTATTCATCCTTCTTTTTAAGCTTCGGAATAACGATACATACTGCCATAAGAACGAGAGCGGCGATTATCGCAACAAAAACAAGAATGTTGTTTCTGCTTCCTGTTTCGGGAGAAGGAGCTGTTGCCATGAGAGGAGCATCTTCAACTGCAAGAGCACTTATGCCGACTGCAATAACTCCGATAACAAGAATAACCACGAGAAAAATTGCCATTCCTCTGACGAAAATATTTTTCTTATTCATATTAGTCCACCTTAAGAAGTGATTTCATTGATTCTCCGATTGCTTCTGCAATCTTTTCCGCATCTTCGGAGCTCTTTCCGCAGCCTGTAACATAAACCTTGATTTTCGGCTCTGTGCCCGAGGGTCTGACTATTGCAAAATTGCCTTCGGGAAGACCGTAGGCAAGCACATTGGCTTTCGGGAACGGGAGAGCGGAAACTGCACCGGTTGCGGTGTCTGTTTCGGTTCCTGCCGTGAAATTCTGGACGGCGGCAACCTTCATTCCGGCAAGCTCGGCAGGAGGATTTTCTCTTGTATTGTCCATGATTTCCTTCATCTTCATCATGCCGCTTGCACCTTCGAAAACGAAGTTATAAAGCTTGTTGCTGTAATATCCGAATTCGCTGTAAATATCCGCAAGAGCCTCAACAAGAGTTTTGCCCTTTTCTTTGAAATAGGCGGCCATTTCGCATATCATGAGCGAAGCGGCAACGCCGTCTTTATCCTTTGCGTGAGTGCCGATAAGATAACCGTAGCTCTCTTCAAAGCCCATAACAAAATCGGATTCTTTTCCGTTCTTCTCAAGACCTGCAATGAATTCGCCGACATATTTGAAGCCCGTGAGCACATCATGGCATTTGCAACCGTATTTTGCGGCAACCTTGTCAACAAGACGGGTTGAAACAAAGGATTTTGTCATAACGGGATTTTCGGGGAGAATGCCTTTTTCTTTCTTTGCACGGAGAATATAATCTGTCAGCAGAACTCCGACATCGTTTCCGCTGAGAAGAACATATTCTTCACCGTTGCGAACGGCAATGCCTACTCTGTCGCAGTCCGGGTCGGTTGCAAGCATGAGGTCGGCTCTGAAGTCCTCTGTCATTTTAAGACCGCATTCGAAAACCTGCTTGATTTCGGGATTGGGGTAGGGGCAGGTCGGGAAGCTGCCGTCCGGCATTTCCTGTTCCTTGACAACCTTGATATTTTTGAACCCGGCTCTGTTCAGAACGGTTGTTACGGGAATTCTGCCCGTGCCGTTGAGAGGGGTATAGATAACCTTGAGGTCAGTATTCTTTATCAGCTCGGGATTGATTGGTCTTGCCATAACCTGAGCATAGAATTCTTCGATTATATCGTCTCCGATAAACTCAATCAGACCCTTTTCAATGCCCTCATCAAAGGGAATACGCTTGATTCCGTCAAACATATCAACCTTGCGGATGCATTCATAGGTTGCATCTGCGGCTTCCTCGGTCATCTGGTAACCTGCCGGGTCATAGCATTTATAGCCGTTATATTTTGAAGGATTGTGGCTTGCGGTGATAACGATACCGCTCTTGCATTTCAGACGCATAACAGCGAACGAAACAAAGGGAGTGGGCATGAGCTGAGAATAGATATATACCTTAATTCCGTTTGCGGCAAGAACCTCTGCACATTCCTTCGAGAAAACATCGGACTTGATTCTTGAATCATAGCCGATTGCAACGCTTGAGGCTTCATATTTTCCGTTGAGATAATCCGCAAGTCCCTGCGTTGCCTGGCAGACGGTGTAGGTGTTCATTCTGTTTGTGCCTGCACCGAGAACTCCACGCAGACCGGCAGTACCAAATTCGAGGTTTCTGTAAAAACGGTCAAGAATTTCATCATCATTGCCATTGACGGCAAGAAGCTCATTCTGAATTTCTTCGTTGTTTTTTGTCTTTTCGAGCCAAAGCTCATAGAGGCTTTTTACATCATTCATAATAATTCCTCTTTTCATATTTGTTATAATATTTTATATCTTTTCGTTATCTTTGTCAATTATTTTTTGAACGCAAAAAACGACAGTTGACGGCAGATGGATACTTTGATATAATGTTTTCAAAAAGGGGGACTCAGTATGTATAAAATAATTTCATGGATAATGGTAACATTAATGCTTCCGTTTTATGCTCTCACCTCGGGAATTGAGCTTATCGGCTCGTGGAACAGAAGCGAGGAATCGAAAACGAACATAGTCGGAGCAGGAGCATATTTCCGCTCGCAGGGGATTGCGACTGACGGAGAATCCTATTTCTTTTCCTCGAAAACAACTCTTATCAGAACGGAGCTTGACGGAATTTCAACAATCAATGCCAATCTTTCGGCTATTCCCGAGGAACTTTCCGCTTTCGGAATAAAGCATATCGGCGGAATGAGCTATTATAACGGAAAAATCTATGCCGGAATGGAAGACAGCAAGGTCTGGGATTATCCGATAATCGGAGTTTTTGACCCCGAAACGCTTGAGCTTGTTGATTACTATATAATGGATGCGGAGCTTATCACAAGGGGTATGCCGTGGGTAACGGTTGACCCCGAAACAGGTTATCTTTACTGCATGGACCACTCGAAGAAGCCGACAATGATTCTTGCCTATGACATAAATAACGGCATGAAAGAGGTTTCAAGGGTTCAGCTTTCGAAAACAATTCCGTCAATTCAGGGCTGTGAATTCAGAGACGGCTTCATGTATGCCGCAACCAATGACGAAACGCAGGCGATTTATAAGGTCAATGTTCATACGGGCGAATCCGAAAAAATAATTGACCGCAACCTTCTCGGCGGCGAGGGCGAGGGAATGACCTTCATAGAGAAAGACGGAAAAACCTATCTCGTTGCAATTGATTTGGGAACAATATTTATCAATACATTCATAAGAGAATATGAATTTTAAGGCACTTGACTTTTAATCAAGCATCGTGAACAGTTAAAGGACTTTGAGGTTTATCAATTGCGATAACTTCAAAGTCCTTGTGCTTTTAAAATTTATGAACGCCTTCGCCGATTTCGGTTTTCTTGCCGTTCAGGATAACGGTTGCGGTGCAGCCTGCGGGAACGGTGAATTCATATTCGGTTTTGCCGTTTTCCGTCTTCCAATAGGAAGCAACGGTTCCGAATCTGCTTTCAATTGATGCCTTGACATAGGTGAGTCTTTCATCTGTCAGCGGAGCAAAGATAATATGCCTGAATGCAGGATTTTCTTCATCAACCTTTATTCCTGCGGCATCGCCGTAAAGCCAGTCGGCAGAGCAACCGTAAGCATAATGGTTGAATGAGTTCATTGATGTGCTCCACATTGTTCCGTCTTCTCTGACACTGTCCCAATGCTCCCAGACCGTTGTTGCACCCATTTTGACCGAGAAGAGCCATGAGGGATATTCTTCACGGAGAATAAGGTCATAAGCGGTCTTGATGTGGCCGTTGTCACTCAGAGCGTGGAGAAGATACGGAGTGCCGACAAAGCCTGTTTTGAGGTGTCCGCATTCTCTGACAAGGTCATTTAACTGACGGGCAACCTCTTTGATGTTGTCGCTTATGTCGAAATATGTTGCGAGAGCACAGGCGGTCTGCGTTGCATATTCGGATTTGATTCTGCCGAAGGTCATATATTTATCTCTGAATGCCTTGATTCTGCCATCAAGACAGGTTTTATATTCCTCCGCATCCTTTCCGCAGACCTCAAGAGATTTGATTAATATTCTGAGAGAATAGACTGCGAATGCCTGGGCTATAAGGTCTTTATCCGTTCCGTTGGAGCAGTCCTGAGGGTTGCTTCCGTCAAGATTAAGCCAGTCGCCGAAATGGTGACCGTGTGCCCATATTCCGTCCCATGTGTGGTCATTGATATATTCAAGATAATTCTTCATTGAATCGAGTGATTCCTCGAGAAGCTCTTTGTTTCCGTAGGTCAGATACATCTGCCAGGGGATAACTGTTACGCAGTCTGCCCATGCGGCGGAGCATTCGTCATCGGGATGGAAAACATTCGGAATAACATGAGGAATACTTCCCCAACCTGTTTGGTCTGCTCTCACATCGGCAAGCCACTTTGTGAAGAATTTTTCAACATCGTAGTTATATGAAGCGGTTTTTGCGAACACCTGAGCATCGCCCGTCCAACCGAGACGCTCGTCACGCTGGGGACAGTCGGTCGGAACATCAAGGAAGTTGCCCTTCTGACCCCAGATAACATTGCTGAAAAACTGATTGAGCCTTGCATCTGAGCATTCAAAATAACCCGTACGCTTTATATCCGAATGAACGACTATTGCCGTGAAATTCTCTTTTCTGACTTCGTCACTCCAGTTTTCGAGTTTAACATAACGGAAGCCGAAGAAGTTATATTCAGGCTTATGGATATGTTCTTCTCCGTCGCATATAAATGATGCTTCTGCGGCGGCATCACGGAGATTGTCACGGTAGAAATTACCTTCTGCATCAAGCACCTCGCCGTGCTTGATTGTGACCTTTTCGCCCTTGTTGCCCTTGATTTTGAATTCAACATAGCCCGTCATATTCTGACCGAAATCAAGAACCGTTTCGCCCTTGGGAGTGATGATTATTTCTTTGACGGGAAGTCTTTCCTGCTCAATAATCTTTTCGCCCTGCTGGTCAAGAAGCGATTTTAAATCATGCTCGAATTCAACAGCCTTTTCGGGAGAATCGTCAACATATGCAGGGTCAAAAACATAGCCGTTATACATATGAGAAAATCTGTTTCTGCCCTCTGCGGCAGTCCATGTTTTATCGCTGTAAACAGTCATTTCAGAGCCATCCGCAAATTCAACGGTCAGAGCACAGATAATTGCAAGCTCACAGCCGCCGAGATAGGGGAATGATGCCCAGTTTGAATGGAAATAATCGTTGCCCTTCCATCCTGGACCGACACCGATTGAAAGCTCATTTTCATTCTGAAGCATATCGGTAACATCATAGGTCTGAACCTGAATGCGGTTCTTATATGAGGTCCAGCCGGGAGCAAGAATATAATCTCCTATTCTTTGTCCGTTGAGCTTTGCTTCATAAACGCCGAGAGCGGTTGCTTCAAGGGTTGCCCTTCTGACTTCGCCGTTGACGGCAAAATTCTTTGAAAAAACTATTTCTTTATTGACCTGCGGAGTGGGCTTTTTTATCCATTTTGCGTTTGTAATGTTTTTCATTATCATTTCCTCCTGTCGGAATATGCTTTCATTTTATAATATTGAATCTCAAATTGCAATATTTTATAAAAATTTATCCTTGCTATTGAATGATTGATAAATAACTGATACAATATTTGCAGGAGGTATTATTCCATGAAGAAAATAATCTGTGCAGTAACTGCAATCATTCTTATGTTTTCCTTTGCGGGATGCTCAAAGGAAGAAACGGTGAACATAAAAGAAGATGCACCGAAAATCAGCGACATGAAAATAAACGAAAAATTCAAAAGCTCAGACGGAAAGGTTTCTTTTGTTCTTGAAGGAGCTGTTCCCGAAATCAAAAAGGACTGCGATGAACATATCGCTTCGCTGATAAACGGAATTATCTCGGAATATGTTGATGAAATCAAGGGCTTCGGAGAGAAAAATGCCGAGAATGCGAAGAAATTCATGGAGATGAATAATTCGGAAAATCCGTGGAAAAGAACTCTCGGCTATGAGGTCACATATGCGGATTCAAAAATAATCTGCATGATTATCAAGGACTCAATCAGCCTTGACGGCGGCAATCCTTCTGTTTCTTATAAAACATTCTGTTTTGAGCTTCAATATGCAAGAAGATTGAGTGCTCTTGATTTTTCAACCGAAACGGAAGCTCCTCTTCTTGAGGATATGAACAGATTTATCAGCGATGACCTTAACAGGAACTTTTACAGCGGCGGAGAAAAGCTTTCTGATGAGCAATCGGAAAAGGTTTCCTCGGTTATCGACTTTTCGTCCTTCTACATTGACGAAGAAAATGTTTATTTTTATTTTCCGAAATCGGGAATTGACAGCTCTTTGAGCGGATATTATATATGCACTCTTCCGCACAGCAAGGTTTTCAATTATTTCATCAAGCCGAGTGAATGGGAAAAAGCATAAAAAAATGAGGTGCTTCGCTTTGAAGCACCTCTGAATTTTTCAGACTGATCAGTTTTCCTTCTTTGTTTTAACAACAGCTACGATACCTGTTGCGAGAGCGAGAAATGCAACTGCGGGAACAACAACGTTGCTGCCTGTTCCGGGGTTACTGGTGTCGATATTTGATGCTTTCTTTGAAGTTGTTGCCGGTCCGTCATCAACAGCGGTCTGACCGGGAGCATTTGAAATGATTTCGTTGCTGACACGCTTTGTTGATGAAACAGCAAGAATATCGGTCGGCTTTGTTGTTGTGGGAGCTGATGTTGTTGTAGGAGCTGTTGTTGTTGTAACGATTGCGGTTGTTGTTACTGTGGCTGCGGTTGTTGAAACCTTTGCAAGGGGATCAACGGGATCGTCGTTGTCGTTATCAGCAAAAACGGTTACTGCCATAGCACAGATTGCAAGAGCCGCAATGATAATTGCAAGCAGCATTGAAATTGTCTTTTTCATTTTTAACTACCATCCTTATAAAAATTTGTGTCTTTTGACACTATAAATACATTTTTATTTTACACACTTTGCTCCGCTTTGTCAAGTTTTCCGATTTAAGTTTAAAGAATTTTAATAACTTTAACGAAATGTGGCAGAATAAAAGCAAAGAGAGGTGTGCAATTTGCTGTATGGAAAAAATATGCGATTGAGTGCAAAAAAAGAAAAATGCAGAAGCTTTCCCGAAAACAAATGCAGAAATTATTCCGAAAGAGATGAATCGCCGATTCAGACTGATGTTCTCGGAAGCTATACGGGAGTTCCGGCCGATGAAGACGATACGCCCGTTCAGGATTCAGATGATTTATAAGAAATAAAGAATGGCGGAGCATATTGTGCCTTATACTCCGCCGTTCATCATTCTGCCGCCGGCTCCCCGTGCCGCACGGCGTATACAATCCGCTCGCCATCCAACAGAAGCGGTTGTTAACTGAATAAAGTGCTTTTATCTGATTTCGGCAGTTGAAAGCTTTGAAGCATCTGCCAGCGAGAAGGCAACAACCTTTTCGCCGGAAATTGTATAGAGAGTATTTCCGATGTTTTCAGCTCTGACTGCGGCATCGCCGATGTAGTTTCCGTCATGGTCATAAGTTCCGAGAGGAGAAATAATTCCGTCAGAGGTGTTGAAAAGAATGTATTCCGAAATTTCCGAGCCTGTTGCGGCGTTGCTCTTAATAACGGGTATTCCGAAAATATCCTTGCCGTTAATTATCATGAGACTTTTTGTATCGTTAGCGGCAGGGAATGAGAAGGTTGAATCAAGAGAATAGGTTGAAGCCGCCGTCGGCACTCCCGAACCGTTGACATTATAAAGAGTTATTACCATGCAGCCGCTTGATGAATCATGAGAAATGCTGATATATTTCGAGGCCGAAACCTTGAAGAGGTCAAGCCCGAAATTGCCCGTTTTTTCGGAAACGGAGCTTGCAGGAGCGGTCGGGTCGGAAAGGTCAATAACGGTCATTTCTCCGGAGCCGATGATGTAAGCCTTATCTGCAATGAATTTAACATTCGGAATAAACGAGATGTTGAATGCTTTTTCAAGCTTTCCGATAACCTCCATTTTGCCGTTGAGAACATAGATGTTTCCGCAATTTGAATTGAGGGCGGCAACTCTGAGATTTGAACCCGATTCGTCCATGAATGCCGAAGAGGGAACGTTTCCTTCAAGAGTGCATGAGCCGGAAAGACTGATTCCGGATGCCGAGCAGTTGATTTTATATATTTCTGTCAGATTATTTTTGTTGCCCTGCTCGTCAGCCTCAACGGAAACAAATGCTCTTGAAACATAAACCGAGCTTGAGGAGCAATAAATGTTGCTTCCGCTTCCGAGAATTGCAAGCTTGCCGACCTCTGCGGATAAATCTGAAATATCAGTCAGAGTGATGAAAAGGTAGCTTCCTTCAGGGTCATTGACCGACATAAGAATGTTTTCCGCTCCGGGTCTGCTGACAACGCCGTTAACGCTGAAGGCAGGAACCGAAAGGCTGTCTCCACTTGATTCGGAGAGCTGTTTATTGGTAATAAGACAGAGCTTTCCGCCGTAAATCTTTGAGGTTACATATGAGCCATCCTGAATATGCTCTCTCGTTTTTACGGGAGAATTCGGGTCGGAGATGTCATAGAAAAGAGCAATTGTTGAATCTTCCTTTGAATCGGAAGGATTTCCGCTGTATCTCTTTATGAGTGCGATAAGCGTATTTCCTTTGAGGTATATATCGAAGCATTCATCCTTATGAGCGGATGAATCTGAAAGGGTGATGGTTGAAACGGTTTTCATTTCTTCCGCAGGAACTGCTCTGACTATCTTTATCTGCTCACAGCTTGTTCCTTTTTCTCGGTCTGTGCATGAAGTGACAATATAAAGATATTTCCCGTCATTCTTAACTATATCCGCAACTCTTGACGAGGAATTTTCCTCTCCGTCAACTATTCCGTGGTTGAGGTCGCTGTTTTTGTCAGTCGGAGCGGCAACATATTCGGCTTCATCGGATTTTCCGCTATTTTCAGAAGAATTTGAATCGTTGGCTTTCTTTCCGCTGAAAATATTTCTGACCACCTGTTCTATTTCCTCAATGCTCTTGATTCCCCTTAACGGTGAATTCATATTGAAGCCGGATTCTGCTGTTCCATCGGTGTTGATTACGAACGGTTTTTCTTTGAAAATAAATGCGGCGGAAATAACCGTTATAAAAAATACAGCGGCTGCGGCGGTTGCGATGCGCTTGAGATATATAATCTTATTCGTCCCCGTTTTATCGGAAAAATCCTTTTCCTGCTTAACCCCGTTTTTAAGCATATCAACAATAAATTCTTTCTGAAGCTTTTCAGGCACATCAATATTTTCCGCAGCGTGTTTGATTTCTTTGTTAATCATTTTAAGAGTCTGCTTATCGTTCATCTCGTTCCCCTCCTTTCTGTCAGTTGTTGTCATCGAGATATTCTCTCATTTTTTTAAGGGCACGCTTGAGCTTTGAACGCACGGTTGAGGCGTTCACTCCGAGAATTTCGGCAATTTCGTGGCTACGGTAATTTCCGAGAGTGCTCAGAAGAATGATTTCTCTTTCCTCTGCGGATACAGATTCAAGAGCCTGACGCATTTCAACCGAAAGCTCAAGATTTGATTCAGACGCAAGCTCTGTTACAGTGCTGTCTTCATCATCTATGTAAACGAATGCTTTTGCGGCTTCGCACTTTGTGTATTGCCTGTTGCATGAAGCACGAAGAATTGTGAAGAGCCATCCCTTGAAGGCCGCTTCGTTTTTGAGTGAACCAATCTGTTTGAATGCGGAAAGAACGGCATCCTGAACCGCATCCTGTGCAAGAGTTTCGTTGCCTGTTACACAGCAGGCATAGCAATACATTTCCTTATAATACAACTCATAAAGCTCGCCGAATGCGTCCGCATCGCCGTTTTTGGCAAGGGTGATGAGTTTTTTGGTTTGAGCGCTCAAGAAACCAACCCTCCTAAATGCTTTCACTATATATGTGAAGTGAAAACGGAATATTGTTGCATTGCTTCAAAAATTTTTCAGAAATTTTTTTCAGCCATGTGCAAACACTATAACACGATTACATTATATATTGCAAGGTGATTTTGAATGAAGAAAATTTCTGCACTGCTTCTTGTATCCGTTATGATTCTTTTTTCGGGATGCACAGACAGTGCTCTGAAAAGCAACAATCTCGGTGCACTTGCCGATAACAAGGCGGAAATATCAACCCTTCCGGAGCTGAAGCTTACCGTTTCGGACCCCGATAATCTGAAAAAGCTTCCGGAGGAACGCACGGAGCACAGCTACGGAATAGCCAAAAACGGAAAACCCCATGAAATTTCGGTCAATACGCAGAAATATTTTGAAGAAAAAGAATTCAAAGCAATCTGCCTTGATACCGTTTCGCAGAGCAGGGTGCTTTATCTGACCTTTGACTGCGGTTACGAAAACGGCTGCACGGCATCGGTTCTTGACACTCTCAGGGAAAAGAATGTGCCTGCCGCCTTCTTCTGCACTCTGCAACAAATAAAGGAAAATCCGGAGCTGACACAAAGGATGATTGACGAGGGACACATTGTAGGCAATCATTCAGCAAAGCATCCCGATTTTTCGAAGCTGACGAGAGAGCAGATGGCAAATGAAATTATGCTCTGTGACAACTATCTGAGAAAGAATTTCAATTATTCTTCGCCGTTTTTCAGATTTCCCGAGGGAGCATATAACGAAAGTGCTCTTGAGCTTGTCGGCTCAATCGGCTTCACAAGCGTTTTCTGGTCTCTTGCCTATGAGGATTGGGACACGGATTCTCCGAAGGGAGCGGACTATGCTTTTGAAAAGGTTACTTCAAGGCTCCATCCGGGAGCGATCATTCTGCTTCATTCGGTTTCAACCGACAACAGGGATGCTCTCGGCAGAATTATTGATTATGCAAAAGAACAGGGATATGAATTCAGAGCATTGACCGACTTCGGGAAGGCATAAAAAACATGGCTGTCGCAAATTGAGAAATTCAATTTGCGACAGCCACTTTGACTATCTTGAAACCTCGCCTGTTATGGCGTTTATGATATTCTGGAAAACGGCAACATGAGAGCCTGAAATATATTTATCGAGATGCATTGAGCCGAAAAACCATCTTCTGAATCTGCACGCTTCGGAAAGCTCCTCAAGATATGTATTGAGACCTGTTACGCTTGCCGTTTCGCTGTCCTTGAGCTTAAGAAAGCTCTTGATTTTCATTGGCGGCTCGTGGGTGATAACAAAATCAACACGGCAGTTGTTGGCTTCAAGATTTGCGGCTCCCTCAAGAAGCTCTTCACGGGACGGAAATTCATCCTTTGACCATGCGTTTTCTTCAAAGCGGATGTCAATATCGGGGCTTTCGCCGCCGCCCATAGTGAAGAAGGTCATGTTATCAATCTTGAAAATCTGACCCCTCATAAGATGATACAGGTTTCCGCAGATATTGTGAACCTTGCCGCCGTTCCATGTTGTTACGGGGTATGAATTGAGAAGCTCAAAGTTCTCGTGAGTTCCGTCAACGAAGCAGATATTATATTTTTTGTTGCCGATTTTTTTGAGAATTTTCTGTTCAATTTTGCTGTTATCCCAGACGAAACCGAAATCGCCGCATATGATGAGGGTATCATCCTTCTTCATATGTCTCAATACCGAGGAATCGAAACGGGAAAAATCTCCGTGCATATCGCCGGTAACATAAACCATAAAACCGCTCCTTGAAGAATTTCATACTGTTCGTTAATGATATACTATTTTAGCGAAAAAATCAAGGAATAAATATTGTGTAATCTTTTTTTGTATGATATAATTATTGCCTACTTAAATTTGAGGAAATGATTGAATGAAAAAAATACTTTGCATTATATTTTCCATGCTGATGCTTTTATCGGCTTTCTTCGGCGTTCCGGCAGGTGCATCTTATGATAAGGAAATGGAAGAGCTGGGTCTGCATTCGGATTGTGCTCTGCTGATAAGTGCGGATAATGATGAAATTATTTTTCGGAAAAATTCAAAGAAGCAGACCGCTCCGGCAAGCCTTACAAAGGTTATCACTGCGGCGGTGGTGCTCGAAAACTGCGATGACCTGACGACAATGATTTCAGTTCCCGAGAGCTGTATCAGAGAGCTTGATAACACGGGAAGCTCTTTGAGCGGTCTTAAGCCGAATGAAGAAATTTCACTTTATGATATGCTTTGCTGTCTGCTGATTCACAGTGCAAATGATGCCGCAACAACTCTTGCGGATTATGTTGCTCAGGGTGACAGAGCGAAATTCATTGATATGATGAATGAGCTTGCAACAAGGCTCGGTTGCAGGGACAGCCACTTTGTCAATCCTCACGGTCTTGACGATGAGGACCACTATGTTTCAGCCGAGGATATGGCGAAATTCATGAAATATGCTCTTGAATTCCCGGCATTCAGAGAAATTATCGCAATGTCGAGCTATACTCTGCCCGAAACAAATCTTCAGAAGGAGAGAATAATCCGCACAACGGATTTTATGCTCAACAGCTCATATAAGGATTATTACTGCAAATATCTCAAGGGTGGCAAAACGGGCTCAACCTCAATTGCAGGCAAATGCTTTGTTTCAACCGCATCAAAAGACGGATATAATTATATTGCCGTTTGCCTTAACGCTTCGTTTTCCGATGTTGATAATGACGGCTATGATGAAAACGGTGCATTCCTTGACACAAAGGCAATGTATGAATGGGCGTTCGGCAATCTGAAGCTTGTTTCGATTTCAGACCCTGATATGGTTGTCGGCGAGGTTCCCGTTAAATATTCATCTTCAACAGACCATGTTAATCTCAACCCGGCAGAAGCAATTTACAGCCTTGTTCCTGTCGGAACCGATGCAGGAGGACTGCTTGTTGAACCGATTGAGAATACCGTTCCGAAGGTTCTGAAGGCTCCGATAAAGAAGGGCGAGGTCATTTGCAGGGGAAGAGTTCTTTATGCAGGTGAGGTTATCAAGGAAATTGACCTTGTTGCCGCAACGAATGTCAGCAGAAGCATTTTTGCCGTTTTCGGAACGCTTTTAAAAGCTCTGTTTTCTTCGTGGCTTTTCAGAATTCCTGCTATTGCGGCTGTTGTTATTCTGATTATTCTTATACTTAAACGCAGAGGCTCGGGTCCGAAATCCGGAAAAAAAGATTTCAGAATGTTCAACTATAACGATATTATGAAAATGAGATAAGCAAAAGAGCTTTAAGTTCATCTGCGAAAACAGTTGAAGCTTAAAGCTCTGTATTTGTGTGCTCGGCACGCA
>DCII01000067.1 GCA_002315935.1 Ruminococcaceae bacterium UBA1730 | reverse complement strand
CTTCGACTATAATTCATAGTAAATTATAGCACGGAGTGCTTAAAAAGTCAACAATATTAACCGTTATTAAGTACAGAGCCAAAAAATTCTTTGGGACAAGGGTTACAGAAATCACAACGGAAACAAAATCAACCATAACACCATATCCAATATGATTGCGAATCCCAAATACAAAGGTTACTATGTCGGAAATAAAGTCAAGGTCATTGATATGTTCACCAAAAAGCAGAAGTTTCTCCCCCAGGAAGAATGGGTTATGTTCAAGGATGAAACGGGAGAAATTGTTCCCGCAATAGTCAGCGAAGAATTATGGGAAGAAGCAAATAAGGTTCTTAAACGCAGAAGCGAAGATGTCAAAAACAGACAGGGTATCTGCAACCACGCAAATCTTCTTACGGGAAAGATGTACTGTGCTGATTGCGGAACTCTCTATTACCGCAAGGATTCGGGCAGAAAAGGCAAATCAAACAGCAACTGGATCTGCTCAAACAAAATCAACAGCGGTGCCGCTGCCTGCAAATCATTTGCAATTTATGAGGATGAAATCAAGGAAATACTGTTTCAGGTGTTCAGAGATTCAAAAGCATCTTCCGATGCAATGATTGAAGAATATCAGAAAATGTACCGTTCACTTTCAGAAGACGGCAATCTTGAAAAGCATATTGAAGCAGAAAAGAAAAAAATTGAAATGGCTGTCAAGAAAAAGAATGCTCTTCTCGAACTTGTTGCACAGGGTAACATCACGGGTGCTGATTTCAAAAAGCTTTCTGCCGAATGTAACCGTGAACAAGTTGAAGCGGAAAATGAAATCATTGAGCTTGAAAGCAAATTCGTTTCAACCGAAGAATTCAGAAAACAGATGAACGAAATCAGAACCGTTCTTCAGAGAGCCGAAACAATTGCGAACAAAGAAGCCATAACCGAAAGCTTCGTTCACACCTTCGTTGATAAGATAATCGTTACTCCTATTGACGAAACAACTGCTCAATTAAGCATAAAAATCTTCACAGGAGAAACAACAGAGCAATACATCGAAAAGCTGAAAAGAAGAAGCGGCAAGACCGTTGATACACATGAAAAAAAGCCCCTTAAAGAGGCTGAAAATAAAGCTGAAAATCAGACCGAAAATCGTACGGGTCAAACGACTGCGGAAAATACATGCCAAGACGAAAATCCTTGTGTATCAACGGATTCCGACTCTGAAAGTCGTGCGGGTCAAACGTTATTAAAGGTGATATCTCCAAATGAAATATACCCATTCCCAAAGAAGGAGAATAGACTTCTTGCTGCCGATACTTTGGAAACTGCATCCATGAGGGACAATGAATTTGTAAAAGAATACTCAATTACGGAAATGATGTTATGCTTATAATAATCAACAGCCCAATGTGTTCCAAAAGTTTGATAAATCTGAATTTCTCCGTACTTATCATTGGCAACTATCGGTTGTGGAAAGGTATAGTTCAATACGCTTGGATTTTCCTTTGAGAAACATACATTAGGTTCCAAAGGAGATGCCCCGGAAAACATATAATTCAAATCCGAGGTAGAGACAATAATCCTTTTTGCCATTGGTGCTGAATAAAAGCATCCACCAATGATAATTTCATTTGGAACCGCATATATGGAAATATCGTTATCCCCAATGGTACAGGACACAGATGATATATGACATCCCATTAAGGTGGCTTTTCTTCCGGACACTTCCCCTATAATAACAATATCGGTTTCAACACCTATTTCTCGATATTGCTCCAAAGGGAACTTTGCGTTCAGAATAATATTACCTTTTTCTTCTTGAAGAATGCCGGGAAAGATAACTTCTTTACCGTCCACTGTGCATTTAAAGTCGGATATTTTATTAAACAAATCTTTTATGGATGTCATTTATTTACCACCCTTATTAACAACCTCTTTCGTTTTCTCGATTTTCCTATCCGCATAAAGAACAACATCCTTAATTACAAGCTTCTGCACGGCGGAAATCAATAAATCCATTGTTTCATAGTCGGGTTTCCCATCTTTTGTTGGGAGGTTCATTTTAAAGTATAAACTTTGTGAACTTCTTAATTTTTCACCATATGAATATTTCCCTTTCAAAGCTTTTGCTGTTGATGTTGTAAAAAATAGCATTGTCTCTTTTGAATATGAATTCTCTGTACTCCAATAAACACCGGTGTCATCGCCTGCTCCAAAATCATAATTTCTATAAAAACTATTACCAAAAATATCAATAGTAATTGAATTTTTTGGAAATGAAGCTACTGGATTAGAAATATAACCTACCACTCCTGTATTTGTTGTTCCTGACATTACAAATGGAATATTTCCGGAAATTTGATCATCTTTTTTTAATCTGCGTCCTTGTTTAATATTGTTAAACACTTTGCAGAACTCAAATTCCGTAAATATTATTAGTTGTTTTTTCAATAATTCAATCGCTTTTTTCTCTTCACTTGATAATTCATAATTATCAAGTCCGCTTACTTTTAAGTAAGCGGAAAGCTCCGCTATAAAGGATTCCATAAAGTTAAAGTCGATTTTACCATCAGCAGTTTTTGGCAGTTTTATTGATTTGCCTTTTATTTTTTCCCACGAACACATATTCTCAAAACCGAAAATTTTACAAATATACCACAAGGCACTTGAAACAAACAGACCATTTCTATCATTCATGATAAAGTTTTTCGGAGCTAATGAAAACACTCTTGCATGTGTTACCATTTTGTAGTCAAAACTTCGATAAAAAGCCGTGCCAAACATATCAATAGTAATTGTTCCTGCTTTAAATACTTTCGCAACAACATCTGTTTTGCCAAGTATGCCATTGTTTGACATCCCGGAGGTAATTACTAAGTGTCCCTTGCCGTTAATATGTTCTTTTTGAATATCAAAATCTCCGTTACTGCTTTCAAATAAATCGCCGAGCTTATATTCGCCCCACTTAACAGTCCTCAGCTTTTCGTTAAGTGAGGCATTCATTTTCCCAGGCGTTCGTCCTCCGTGTTTTGATTTTTAAGAAGATTTGAAACTTCCCATGCCAAATAATCGCTGACCGTTTTCTTGAAATCTTCAATTGTCGGTTTTGTGTCAATAGGTGCCGTCTGATTCCAGTCAGCACCGTTTTTTGGATCAATTTTGCCTTCGTAGTATTCTTTTTCGGTAAATATATTCAGTTTAGATTTACCGAAACGAACTAAATCTACAAGTTCTGCATATCGCTCTTTTGCGTGGTTTGTATCACGAAGATTGCAACTTGCTTTTTTGCGATTTGTTCTTGTATATCCGTCCACGGAAAAATCAATAAATTTTACAGTATCATCTTCTTGATGTGCTTCACCGATACGGAATACATATATATTCGTCTGAACACTGGACTTTCCGATAAACAAGTCAATCGGCATTTTTATACTCGCAAGTAATGTACTGTGTTTTAAAATATTTTTGTTATACTCTACCGCTTTGCCGCTTCCGGCAGAGTTCTGAATGATAATAGCGGCATAGCCCTTGTTCATCATCGACAAGGCTCTTTCAACAAAAATCATACCGTTGCCGGGTGCGGAATACGGAGGATTCAGAACAAACGCATCTGCCGGGAATTTTGTATCTTTTTTCTCATCAAAACCATAATTACCATTGAATGTTTTAAGCGAGTCTTCGTTAAGTATGTTAGAGCTTCCGTCACCCATCATAATCATATTTAAAATGGCAAGCATATATACTTCTGAAAGAATCTCTAAACCAAGCAACTGATTTGCTTTGATTTCAGCAGACTTCCTGTATAATTCATCCGGTGATTTGATCTTTTCTTTGGCATCGTTCAGCATTTCGTTCATAGATGCAACCAAAAGACCTGCCGAGCCTGTAGCAAAATCCCACACATAAGAATCCTTGTTTACTCTTGCAAGACGAGCCAAAAGCGTGCAACATATGAGGGTGTCAGCACAACATCATTCAGTTTGTCCTGCGAGAAACCAAGCCAGCTATACATCTCATTAAATAACTTGCCTGTAAAGTCTGTACTTAAACCGATTTTATAATAAATTCCTAAATCATCAACGATTTTTATGAAAACACGCTTTAATTGGCTTTCTCCGTTTTCAACTTTATTTATGTTGTCTGTGGTAAGTGTGTTTTGTAAGGTACGGACAATCAAGTCTCGCTTTTCTTTAGGCAAATTCTTTTTGTTCAAAAACGCCTTAATTTTACGAAGAATAATGTCACCGTCACGATTTCCATCTTCTGTTAATGATTTTAATTCCGCTTTTTCGAGGGCAGCAACTTCACCGGGAACACCGAGCGTTGCAATAATGGAAGCAGCAACAAGATATACACGGTCTCGTTCACTAAGTCCTTTTTCATTTTGGTAAATATCATTATTAAGTTTAACAAGGCTTGCATTTATTTCTTGTTCACGTTGTTCTCTTAATTTTTCAATTTCTTCTTGCGATAGTTTAAGCGTTTTAACCTTATCAATAAATTTATCAAAGTTTTCTTTTTTTAAGAAAGAAAAATCAGTGTAATCATCAATCTTTTGCCCAATACCGAAATTGCTTTTTGAAACATAATAAACTCCGATTTCGTACTGTAGCTTTCCGCAATCGTCTTTGTAACCTGTCATTCCGATAGCGATAATATCGGTATAGCTTGTATAATGCAAAATTGCATTTGCATAATGAACAGCACCGTTTACGGCATAAGAATTGATGTTTTTATAATCAGGCTGATTTTTTGCGGTCTTATTTGCAATATTGCCTTCCGAATCAAGTTTGATAAGCTTATCTTTATAACCTTTATATTCGATTAGAATTGGATAATTTACTAAATTCTTATCCTGTAAAAGCAGTTTCGCATCAGGGCGATTTCCACCTGCACCACCGTTTTTTGAAAAATAATCATTCAAGGCTTGATCTATTTCCGTATTTAGTGATTCTTGTTCCAATTTATAATCAAGTTTATATGATTCGAGCCAACTATTGGCAAGGTTGGCAATATTAGGTTCTACTGACTGTATTTTAGCCATATTCTAAATCCTCCTTAAATTTATCGATTCAATAACAATTATCTCACAATCCATATCCCATAAAACGGACACTATTCTTCCGTTTCGTAATAATACGAATAATCAATGCCCTTCATAATTATTTCACGGTTATTAATATCATCTGTCAGGGCATTCTTGAGCAGTGCTAAAATTTTCTTTGAATCAACAACGCTTTCTTTCATGGCTGTTAAATATTCGGTCTTGTCGATTTGACTCCAATCCACGCATTTTTTTAAATTTTTCTTGAGTATCAAATCAAGCCAGATACGAGTGCTGCGTCCGTTACCCTCCATAAAGGGATGCGCCACATTCATTTCAATATATTTATTGATGCAATCTTCCAATGTTGTTTCCGGCATTGCTTCAATATTTTTCAGCGTATCATTCAAGAACATAGCCTGCGCAAAAGCAAATCCACCTTTTGCAATATTAAGTGTACGAATCTGCCCGGCAAAATCGTAAAGACCGCCGAAAATATAACCGTGAATTTGTTGCAAACCACTGACTGTTCCCACTTCAATATTATCAATAAATCCGCTTTCAAAAAGTTCGTATGCCTTCTGTTTGCTTTTTTCATCAAGGGATGTTTCCATATTCTTCATCCATTTGATAAAAACATCGGATTTCTT
>DCII01000065.1 GCA_002315935.1 Ruminococcaceae bacterium UBA1730 | reverse complement strand
GTTCCTTAAGGAAAGGAGGAAAAACATAATGAAGAAGTTTGCAAATGCAGAAATCGAGGTTGTTAAGTTCGATAACGCTGTTATCGCAACAAGCGGTTGCACGAATGATGTTACCGGTGCGTCAAATTACGCTTTTGTCTATAGTCAATATCTTGGTAGTGCTCAGTTTAACTATGGTGAAAGTTTTGATTCGTATTTGGGCGATGAAGGTGGGTACTTTGATTTAGGATCCAATACACTTATGGGTCCGTGGGATTGATCGCAAATAATCTCCGAACCGACTTTACCGTAAAAGGTTTAGTCGGTTTTTTCTTTTTTGTGAAGAGTGAAAAATGAATCATAGTTCAGTAGGGAAGCGTATCATGCTCCCCTATATGAAAACACTGCAAAAGAAACGGATTGCCACGCTTCACTCGCAATGACCGGGGGAGAGGGCGGATTGCCACGTCACTACGCTCCTCGCAATGACGAGCAGGTCGCTTTTTCGGCAATGGTAACCATTGCGATGAATGTAAAAAGTCTGTCATTGCGAGCGAAGCGTGGCAATCTCCAGCCTTCCGTGAAGAAGATATAAAAAGCTCCGGAACATCAATTGATGCACCGGAGCTGAATTTATTTTTTACTGCTTAACGCCGTCAACAAAGACGGGGAGGGCATGGAAGATGCCTCTGAAGAAAGCGATAAATCTATCGAAAAATCCTTGCTTTACTGTAACATTGACGGTATATTCATCCCTGATACCGCCAACGCCTGTGCTGTAAACAATTGCCTTGATTGTGAAATTTTCCTTTGCTTCAGAAATGGTAAATCCGTTTGCATTTGCGGTTACAGGGTCATTGTTGTTATATTTCCACTGAATATAGCATCCGTCGGGAGCACTGACATTATAGTTAAATGTAAGCGATGATCTGAAATCAACGGTAACATCCTGAACATCATAGCCCTTGATTTCGATATATTTATATTCCGGATTTCCGCATCCCGGTCTCTGGCAGGTTCTGCTCTTGAGAAGCTTTGAGTTGGGGTCTGTGTTGCGTACCCACGCTGAATACTGATGTCCGAGAGCGGGAATTTCGGTGTAACTGAGTTGATGTGAGCAGGTTTCGCAGTATGTTTTATCATAGCCCTTTGATTCGCAGGTCGGGTCCTTGTGGTCGCTTTTTTCGCTGTGGTTTGCAATGCAGTCAACATAAATGATAACATTGCTGTCGGGCATTGTGAAGGAGTTAATCTTATCTGAGCTTCTCAGAATGATGTTCTTATCATCTTTTCTGCCCTTATAAACTGTAACATTGTTGAGAACAAGGCAACCTGCATATGAACCCGAAAGGTCAAATGAATATGAAACACTGTTACCTTTATATGCTGTTTCCGAAACAGAGAAGGTGAACTGATTTGCTTCAACATTGCTGTCAACCTTGATTTCATATTCTCTGTAGGTTATGTATTCAAATTTTGAAGCGGACACACCCGTGAATGAAGCGGTTAAAGGAACCTTGATTGTGCCTGCTGAGCCATCGGCAAGTGAACCGCCGTTTGAAGTGAGCTTTGCTCCGTCTTTAAGAATTATTGTTCCGTTGATTGTGCAGGTGCAGTTGAGGTCAAGCTGACCATTCTCACCTATGTAAATGGTTGAACCTTTTTCAAGATTGAATGTGGTGTTGCTTCCTGAAAGTGTGATTTTGCTTGCGATTGTAGGAAGTCCCTGAACGGTATAAGCATTGCCGTTCTTAATGAGAGCATAAACAGAAGAATTGACGGTTGCACTGTTGTTTATTACATTATAGAATGTGCCGCCGCTGACTGTTCCGCTGTTGTTGACAGCTCCGTAATATGAGCCGTATGAAATAGTGCCGTTATTCGAAACTGAACATTTAACATTGAGAGTTTCTGCAAGTGAAGAAACTGATGATTTAATATCACCGTTATTTGTGAGAGAGCCTTCAAATGTGCCGCCGCCGATTGTTGCACCACCTGAGTTAATTACCGAGCCTTTGAATGTGCCGGCATTTATTCCGCAGGAAAGCTGAACAATAACAGCAACAGTGCCTGAATTGTTGTTTGTGACTGCACCTTTGAATAAACCGCCGTTGATTGTTCCGTTGTTGGTAACTGCTCCGTTGAAGGTTCCGTTATCAACGGTTGCACCGCTTGCAATGGTAACCTTGCCGTTGAAAACAGCATCATCGGAGATTGTTGCACCTGATGAGATAGTGAGGTCATCGTTATAAGTGCCCGAAAAGCTCTGTGCCGCAAATGCAACAGAAGTGCATGAGGCAATCATAATTAGTGCGAGAATAACCGATAACATTTTCTTTGAAATTTTCATAAAATTCTTCCTTTCTATCGGGAATGAATTAAGAAAACGCTGAAAATCTTGCTTGCTGATTTAATCAGCGTTTCCTTAATTATACTTAATTATTTCTGACTTGTCACCATAAAAAAGAAAATTTATTACATTTTACCGTTTTTGTATGACTTAACGCTTTGTTATACAAGCTTCCATCTCTGCTGAAGAATGACCGCCGGTGAATTCTTTTCTGGATGGGCATAGAAAACCGTTATGAAGCTTGAATCCTCAAGCTGAATTGTTGCAGGATAACCAATGTCATCCGTGATTTCATTCTCATAAAGGATATGGTCAACATCCCATGTTTCGCCGTTGTCGGTGCTGAACATTGCCTTTATTCCATAAGGGAATTCTCTGTAGCCGTAAACCGAAACAAGCATTCCCGAATCGGTTTTAAGAAGGTGAGCAGGTGCACCGCCTTTGTCGGGCAGAAGTCTGTGAGGCTCGGTCCATGTTTTGCCCTTGTCGTATGATTCGCTCTGATAGGTTGTGAATTGGCTGTCCGACCTTAAATGGCAGATAAGCTTATCGCCGGCTTCAATCATATGCGGCTCGCAAAGATGAAGGGATTCTTCGCAGTGAATGCTTCCGATTAATTCCATTGAGCCGTCTTCGGGATTTACTCTATAGCAGAGAACGCCGATTTTGCCCTCTGTGAATGTGTCGTTATCGCTGAAAACTCTGCCGACCCAGAGAATGGTGCCGTCTGAAAGCTCGGCAGGTCCGTGGGGAGATGTGATGGGGGATTTATAAATTTTTCCGAAGGTTGTGCAGTTATCAAAGCTTATTCTGAATTCTGCTCCGAGAGCATTCTTTTCCTGCTCAGGAGTGATTTTTTCAAGATAGCCCATTCTGTAAGAATTGTCCGGTTCAACACCCTTCTGAAATTCAACGGTGTTGTTGAACGAGGTAACGATTGCTCCGCTCTTTCCGAACGGAACTATACCCGCATCTCTGTCATCAAGAACGGTATCAATTACCGGAGTGGGCATGGTGTAGGTTTTTCCGTTATCGGAGCTGAATGCAATGCACGCTTTTCCGAACGGGCAGACGTGTTCAATCCGATAGCCCGAAGAGGTAACGGCAATTCTTCCGTCCTTCAGCCTTGCGATGCTCGGCCAGGCAAAATATTTATGAAAGCTGTCGGGATTTTGCATTATGATTTCGGGTTTGCCGATTAATTCAATTTTCATTTTCATTCCCCTTTAACACATTTTTCTTAAGTATATCAGAAATATTTTGATAGGTCAAACAAAAACTTTCCGTAAAGACCAAATAAAAAAAGCACGGAATTTCTCCCGTGCCTCTGAAGACGACTATGCTTATATGTTCTTTTTGGTGACCTGCTTGAGAACGATAAGCGTTCCGACTGTAAGAGCAATTCCTATGGGAAGAACGATAAAAGCCTCGGTAACAAACGCTGTTAATATATACACTGCGAATGAAATTGCCGCAACGGTCAGCGAATAGGGAAGCTGAGTTGAAACATGGTTGATATGCTGGCACTGTGCACCGGCGGAGGACATGATTGTTGTGTCCGAAATGGGTGAGCAGTGGTCGCCGCAGACCGAACCTGCAAGGCAGGCAGACATTGCGATAACGCCTGTTATACTGCCGACAGGGAAGATGTTTGTAACGATGGGAATGAGAATTCCGAATGTTCCCCAGCTTGTGCCGGTTGCAAATGAAATTGCACAGGCAACGAGGAAGATGATTGCAGGCAGGAATCTATCGAGTCCCGAAGCATTTGCAAGAGCAGTCTTTACGAATGTGCTTGAATCAAGAAGACCTGTCATGTTTTTAAGCGATGTTGCCATTGTGAGAATGAGAATTGCCGGAACCATTGCCATAAAGCCCTGTGGAATGCATTCCATTGCTTCTCTTGCGGTGAGAAGCTTTCTTGCAAGGAAATAAACAATGGCGATAACAAGAGCTATCATTCCGCCCCAGGGAAGGCCGACTGTTGCATCGGTGTTTGAGAAAGCGTTGATGAATGTTTCGCCCGAAAGAATACCGCCGTTATAAACGAGAGCAAAAATGCAGATTGCAATGAGAACAACAATCGGAGCAATAAGGTCAATAACTTTGCCCTTTGATGTTGATGGAGCTTCGTCATCTCCCTGCTTTGTGCCGAAGGTGAAAAGGTCGCCCTTGAGAGCGTTTTCCTCGTGAAGCTTCATCGGACCGTAATCAAACTTGAGAAGAGTAAGTGCAATGATGAAAACGAATGTAAGAAGCGAATAGAAGTTATAGGGAATAGCTTCAATGAAAAGCTTGATTCCGCTTGTGCCCTCGGGAGCGTAACCCGAAACTGCGGCAGCCCATGAAGAAATAGGAGCAATCATGCAAACAGGAGCGGCAGTTGCATCAATGAGGTATGCAAGCTTTGCTCTTGAAATTTTGTTTTTATCCGTAACCGGTCTCATAACAGCACCGACTGTGAGACAATTGAAATAGTCATCAATGAAGATGAGAACGCCGAAGGCAAAGGTTGCAAGAGCTGCTCCGACCTTTGTTTTGACGTGCTTTGAAGCCCATGAGCCGAAAGCGGCAGAAGCACCTGTTTTGTTGATAAGGGCAACCATGATGCCGAGAATAACAAGGAATGTGAAAATACCTGCCTGACCGGATACTGCCGAAATGAAACCGTCATTGATAATGGTGTCAACAGTTCCGAGACCCTTGAAGCCTGCGGAAAGAAGACCGCCTACAACAACACCGATGAAAAGCGAGGAATAAGCCTCCTTGGTGATAAGAGCAAGACCGATTGCAACAACCGGCGGGAAGAGCGACCAGAGAGTGCCGACGGGAGTTGTGATTGAGCCGTTCAGGAAGCATACTATTGCGAATGCAACAACGAAAGCGGCAATCAGAATCTTGGGAAGAATTTTCTTTGAGCTCATTCTGTGAACCTCCTAAAAAGTAACGCCGTGATACATCGGAATGTATCACAATATTGTTACTCTATCACCATCAAATATATTTGTCAAGCTATATCGGATTTTCTTCAGATTGTTCCAAAATAACGGAAAAACAGGCATTGATAATTGTTTAAAATTATGTTATCTTTATTTCACAAAAGATTTCGGAGGATAATTCAATGAAAATAAAGCTTATCGGAACTTCCCACGGATTACCGGAAAAGGACCGTTTTTGCTCATGCAGTGTTATAACGGTAAACGGAAGCCATTATGTTATTGATGCGGGTGTTTCGCTCTTTTCGGCTCTTCTGCATAATGACTATGTCTGCGAGGATGTTAAAGGGATTTTCATCACCCATATGCACGCAGACCATTCATCGGGGCTTGTTGAATTTGTTGACCTCATGTCATGGGCAAAAAAGCTTGTCAGACCTGAAATATTCGTTCCGACAGTTGCCGGAAAGCTTGCAATTCAGATGCTTGCCAATGCGATGGATTCAGGCAGTGAGATTGAAATGAAGGTCTATTCCGAGGGAACTGTTTTCGAGGACGAAAATATAAAGGTCACAGCCTTCAGAACGGCTCACGGAGCATCAACCTTCGGATTTCTTGTTGAGGCAGAGGGCAAAAAGGTTTATTTCACCGGTGATATGAAGGGCGATATTTCGGATATGCCCGAATTTGTTTACGATGACGAAACAAATCTCATTATCTGCGAATCCGCTCATAACTGCCTGCCGAAGCTTGCAGAAAAATTCAATGTAATGAAAACAGACCGCATTGTTATCAATCATATTGCTCCTAAGCATTCAATCGCCGAATTTGAAGAGGCAAAGCCGCTTATCAACAAGCCGTTTGACCTCGCCTTTGACGGCATGGAAATCAATCTGTAAAAATGATGTTTTCTGTCTTAATGTGCGTTAATTACGGGAGTTAGCAATTGACTTTATTGTTTTTCCGAAAGCAGATTAAAGAGCGTTGATGCAGATTTGAAGAAATCATAGATTTTACCGAAGAGGCTGTGCGTTCTTTCGCCATAGCTGATTTCCCAGTTTTCGCAGTAGCAGTTGGAGGTTGTCATTGCTTCAGCCGTTGAGGTTTCGTAGCTGTAAACCATAAAATGCTTTTCCGGCAGGTCGTCAATCGTCAGCTGTCTGTCTGCACAGATAACCTCGCAGAGAAGGCTCATTTCAGGCTCCGTCCAGTCTGAATGGCTTGAACCCTTGATGAAAAAGGTTTTGTCGGGGTACATACAGGTTGAAGCATCAATCTGCTTATCGGGCGAAATATACTTTCCTTTGCCTTGTGCAATTGCTTCATTGACATAATCATTCGTAAGAGGTTCATAGATTGTGCCGGTTGTTGCACCGAATGACGAAAGCTTTGCCGATATGAACTGGTCGCCGACAAGCTCAAGCGATTCTGAAATCGGCGAACACTGCATTCCGTATTTGGAAATTATGCAGAGGTTCGTGTTTTCGCTTATCAGCTTCATAAGCTCCGGGATTTTCTGACGAACCTGCTTATCATAGGCATCAAGCTTGCTGATAAGTCCTGCATATTGTTTCCTTTTTTCGCTTCCCTTCGGACCGAAAACATACTCAAGAGCGGTCTGATAATCCTCTGCCTTGACCCCTGCCCAGTAATTCGGCCATGTAAAGAATGTTGAAAGCGAAAGAGAAGAGGTTATGCCCTTGACTATCCTATTGTAATTCGGGAATTTTATGATGAATTTCAGAATTTCAATTGCACCGGATTTTGAAGCCATGTCAACTGCGGCGGGAACGGTTGAATCAACATTAATCATTCCGACAGCATTAAGGTCAATCAGAAGCCTGTTGATGGCATCGAGATTGAATTTGAATTTTCCGCTGATAGGTTCGCTGAGAATTTCGCTTCCGTTTACAACAACTCCGTCAAGGCCGACACCCTTTATATCGTTCAGTCCGTATTTGGTAACATAGGCGAAAAAGACATTTGCACCGAGGCATCGGCATATAACGCTCACCTGTTCATAACCCGTTGCCGCCTTAACATCTTTGATATAACTATTCAGCTCGTCTGCGGTTTCGAGAGGGTCAAGACGCCAGTCGTAATAGAAGCGATATTGGTTTGTGTAGTAATTTCCGAAATTATAGTGTCTTGAAGCTTCAACGCTCTGCTTTGCCCAACGGTCTATTGAACTGCCGTTAACGGGTTCTCCGTTGCAGTCAAGAAGTGAGTCGCCGAAAATAGGTTCAACGGATTCATAAATATAATCATAGTATTTCCTGAAGTTTCCCGTCAGACAACCAATATAGTAATATTTCAGAAAAGTTACAAATATTCTCGAAACGGCATCAAGCACGGTTTCTCCTTCGGAGCAGATGTTTTCAGCCATTTCACCGATTTTTTTTGTGCTGAATAAGACGTTACCTTCGGTGTCAACAATAGGGTTTGAATCGCCCGAAATAACGATAACCGGCATGGGCGTTTCAATTCGTGAATCAATTGCACTTGCATTTATGCAGGAAATCACAGCTACTGTTATTGACAGCACCAACGATATTATTCTTTTTGAAAATTTTGGCATTTCTTCACCGAGCTTTCCGAGAAATTAATTAGATTATACCACCATCTGACAATTTTTTCAATTGCTTTTTATTGCATATCCAAGACAAGGTTCCGGAATAAAAAGCATTTCAGGTTCTTGCTGTGCACTTCCGAATAGATATTTTATACAAAAATGTGCTATTTTGTGAAAATAACTTGCATTAATATTCCATTTCATATATAATACAAAAGACCAGGGAAACGCTGAATAAATGCGTCGTCGCATCTTTTTGGTCTGTTTTGGCGTGAAATGCGTTACAAAACCTT
>DCII01000036.1 GCA_002315935.1 Ruminococcaceae bacterium UBA1730 | reverse complement strand
CAATTAATGCACCCTGTGCAAGAGAAACAATTCTGTTGTTTTTCATTTGAAGCTCCTTTAGGAAATCGCTGATTAAATCGGCAAGCAAGATTTTCGAGTATGTTTTCGGCGTGAAAAAGGCATAAAACCGCAGATATACTTTGTGTATTTCAAGGCTTTGTAATTTATTTCATGCCAAAACAGACCGAAAAGCTGCGATGACGCATTTATTCAACGGTTCCTTAAGGAAAGGAGGAAAAACACAATGAAGAAATTTGCAAATGCAGAAATCGAGGTCGTTAAGTTCAACAACGCTGTTATCGCAACCAGTGGTTGTGCTGCCGTTGGTTATAATGGACCTTGGTTTCAGGATGTCGATCTTGATTACCACGTTTGGAACGCTGAGTCTAACTGTTACTTCTGGGATCCGAATTTCATCGTGCCGCCGCCGGCGTAACCAATCCCCGGAAAGTAAAAAAGGAATAAAAAATTCCAACTGCCAATCGACAACATTCTTTGTTGCCGGTTGGCAGTTTTCTTGATATAAAAAATCCCATCTTAAAAAAGGTTCTTCACGGAAAGTTGGGGCTAAAAACATTAGCAGGTTCGTAATCTGTAATGCTCTGCGAAAGGAAACGGATTGCCACGTCGCTACGCTCCTCGCAATGACGGGTAGGTAGCTTTTGCGGCAATGGCAACCATTGCGATAAAGGTAAAAAGTCTGTCATTACGAACCGGTCCGCAGACTGGTGTGGGAATCCGTAATACCCTATAAAAAGAAGCGTGGCAATCCGTAATATCTCTCAGGAAAGTCGGATTTTCAATAACGGAAAGAGGAAATCATAAATCGTTAATTCAAAATTTTCTTCGAAGCTCCGTAACCTTTCCGACAATTGTGACAGGCTTCTCGTAGATTTCATCATTGGTATAAAACATCGGTTCGAAATCCGGATTTTCAGGCACCAGCATTATGCCGGTGTCTTTTTTTATTACCTTTTTTACCGTTGCATCATTGCCGTTAACAAGCACAACCGCAATTTCTCCGCTCTCAACATCAGGTTGCATACGGATTATGACAGTATCGCTTTCTCTGAAAAGAGGAAACATACTGTCTCCTTTTATTTTTAATCCGAAAAATTCGCCTCTTGAAGCTGTTTCTGCACTTATTTCTTCGTAATCCAATATATCCTCTATTGCCTCCATAGGTATTCCTGCTCTGACATAGCCGAGAACGGGAATTGTAACCTTTCCTTCATATTCTTCTCCGCCGATAAGTCTTCCGACCGATACACCGAGAGCCTTTGAGAGAATCAGCAGACTTTCGCTGTCGGGCGAGGTTTTGCCCTTTTCCCATTGGCTCACCGCCGTCTGATGCACATTGCATATTTCTGCAAGCTCTCTCTGCGAAAGCCCCTTCTGCTTGCGGAGTTCTTTTATTATATCCATTTTATTCCTCCTGCCGCTCTTTGAAACCGAGCGGCGTTTCTACATCTTATTCATGTGTATATTATGAGATATACTATTGAAAAAGTCAAGAATTATTTTGAAAAATGAAAAATTCTCTTGACAAACGAACGAATGTTCGCTATAATCAAGAGCATAACTCTTGAAAGAAGGCGAAAATTTGGAAAGAAGACTTGTTGAAGATGAAATTATGTTTACTTATCCGACAGAAGAGGAGATGGTTTCGGCACAGAATATATGCTGCGGAAAATGCTGCCTTTCCTGCGAAACTCCGGCGGCGTATGCTTGGAGAAAGAGGGATACGGATTTGTCCCTTCTGCTCGAAAAAGCGGTTGAATCGGAGCTTTCAGATACAGAAAGAAGGGTTGTTGAGGAGTATTTTTACAATTCAAAAAAGCTTGTAACGATTGCTTCGGAAAGGGGAATCAGTCCTTCGGCAGTTGGAAAAACTCTTGAAAGAGCAGTCGTAAAGCTTCGCAATGTGCTCAAATATGTGGTTATGTATCAGAGATGCGTTACGGATGAAAGCGTTGTTCCGCTTGCGATCAGCAGAGCGGCGGCAATTTCAAGAGCATCAAGATATAAAGGAGATTGTGCAGGCGAGAGATTGTTGAGCCTTCGCATGAAGGAAGGGCTATCGAGAAGAGCCGTTTCGGATGTTACGGGCGTTTCAGCCGGCAGGCTCGGATATATCGAGAGAGGTGAACAGGACATCTGCGGAGAAGAACTTCTGAAGCTTTGCGATTTTTACGATGTTTCGACAGATTACATAATGAAAGGAATATAAAATGGCATTTGAAAAAAATATCTGTGAGCTTGGAGCGGAATATTTTGAAACGGCAGAAAAAATCAAGGAAAGAATTGCACAAAGGCTTGCAAAATTGAGAGTGTTGCGTGCGGCAGACAAAATGCTGACAGACGAAGCGTATATTGTTAAAAGCGAATTAAGTACACTTTACAGAGAATATAACGATGCGGTCGGAATTGCATCATATCTTACGGGATATTATTCCAACGGCAGTTCGTTGGAAAAGCTTTTGGAATGAAGGGAGAGGATTGACATAAAGAAAATTTGCATAGCTGTCGGTGCAGTGGACGATGATACGCAGAATCATGAATTCGGAATTCTTCGTGAAATAGCAAGATACACAGCCGAATATCTCGGATGCGATCTGATGAATTATGACGGCGACTTGAATACTGCTGACAGAATCAATGAAATCGAGAAAAATAATTATGATTTAGTTGCAGAAATCCATCTTAATTCAGGTGGCGGAACGGGAACGGAAGCATATTATTATCACGGCTCGGCAATCGGAAAAAGGGTTGCCGATGTTATCTGCAAAAATATTTCGGAGGCTCTTGCAGTCAGAAACAGAGGCTCGAAAATCAGACTCGGGAAAAGCGGTCGGAAATATTACGGCTTTATCAGCCGGACAAAGCCATGCGGAATTCTTATTGAAGCCGTGTTTATTGACAACGAAAAGGACAAGGCAAAAATCATCACAGGGCAGGGGATGAAGGATTGCGGAATTGCCATCGGCAGAGCGATTGAATCTGTTCTCTATGACGGAGAAATCAGGTTTGAAGCAGAGGTGACAAGTCCGAGTCTGAACATCAGAAAAGGTCCCGGAATGGAATATCAGGTGACTTCCTTCCTTCGCATGGGCAACAGAATTGAAATTGACAGAACCGATTCGGCAGGCAGATGGGGAAGACTTTCCGATGGCAGAGGTTGGATAAATATTACCGAAAAATATATCAGGAGAGAATAAAAAGGTCTCAAAAAGCAATTGGTAGATATGACCAAAACAGTGAATGAAAATTGTCTGAATTAAACAAAAATAATCCGTTTAAAAAAATTCTCTTGACTTATCATTTGTATAAATAGATAATAAAAGTTAAGTTATAATTGAGAAGGAGAAATACATATGGATTTAAGCAAAGTAATCGCAAACAAAAAGAAATATGCACAGTATATGGTTGATGAAATTACTCATATCTGCAAGGATTTTGAAAAGCGCGACCCCGGTTCAAAGGGCGAAGAGCAGGCTTGCCGTTATATGGCAGATGTTCTCAAAAATGAGCTTGGATGCGAAACCGCAGAGGTTGAGTCATTCAAAGAAAATCCCGGTTCATTCTTCGGATGGATTTATTTCACAATCTCATTTGTTCTTGCGGCTATTGTTCTTTTCTTTGTCAATCTTTCGGTAAAGAGTGCGGTTCTTCCTGCAATCGGAGCTGTCCTTATTGTTGCAGGTCTTCTTATTGTTTTTCTTCAGTTCGGTCTTTATAAAAAAACGGTTGATAAATTCTTCCCCGAAAAAACCGGACATAATGTCACGGCTTATAAAAAGCCGACAGGTGAAATCAAGAGAAGAATTATCTTCAACGGTCATCCCGATGCGGCTTGGGAATGGCCTGTTAACTATGCTCTCGGCGGCGTAGGCTTTGAATCTCACGCAGTTCTCTGCGGACTTGGTGCGGTTTATTTCCTTGTTCTTTCAATCATTGCGGCAACAAACGGCGGTGTTGTTGAAGGTGCACTTGAAACAGCGGCAAAAATCGGTCTCGTTTTCGTTCCCTTCCTTGTAGGTCTTTACTGGATGTGGAACAAGAAGAGAATTGTTGACGGTGCAAACGATAACCTTTCCGGTTGCTACATCGGTATCGCAATTCTCAAGGCTCTCAAGGATGAAGGCATTGAGCTTGAAAACACGGAAATCGGCGTTATTCTCACAGGCTCGGAGGAAGCGGGTCTCAGAGGAGCAAAGGCATGGTGCGAAGCTCATGCAGGAGAATTCAAGGATGTTCCGACATTCATTTATTCATATGACACAATTCATGACCCGAAGTATCTCATGACTAATTACCGTGACCTTAACGGAACGGTCAAGGCAGACAAGGATGTTTCGGACCTCTTCATGGAGAGTGCGGCAGACCTCGGAATTCATTGCCTTAAGGGTTGGGTTCCTCCTCTCGGCGGTGCAACAGATAACGCCGCTTTTGCACAGGCAGGCTTCAGGTCAACAGGCGTCACGGGACTTAATCATAAGCTTGAGAATTATTATCATACCAGAAGAGACTCATATGATAACATGAATCTTGACGGCCTCGGCGATTGCTTCGCAGTCAGCGTTAAGGTTCTTGAAAAGTTTGACGGCGGTGCAAAGCAGTAAAATCAGCGTATAAAGCTATTACTTCAAAGTTAATATAATTGAAAAAAGCACCTGCGAATGCGGTGTGTTCTAAAGGACACATTGCGGGAAGTTACGGTGTAATCTGAAAGGGTTACACCGTTTTTCCTTTCATTACGCCACATTTGAGGGGTTCTTTCGGATTTCTTCCATTGCTTCGATTATTTCCTTTTCATCGGGTACGGCGATGATTCCGGCGGCTCGAAAGTGGATTTTGATGGGTACGTGCTTCTTTCCGTCGGGGTCGACAACTTTTTCAAACACCTCAATTTTCTTGATGAGAGTGTTTACAAGTGTCGGTGTAAGTTCGGCAATCTCGGTACATTCACGAATCGCATTGAGGAACACCTTCAAATCAACGGTTTCCTGATTGGCACTTTCTACCTCTGCTTCCGAATCAAACACAAATTGCTTTAGCTTCCGTTGCTCGTCCTCGTAATCGCAAACCATTGACTTATAGCGGTCTTCTTCAAGGTTGCCGAGAATGTGCTGTTCAAAGGTGGATTTTATCAGTTTATCAAGCTCGCCGATTCGTTTCTTTGCCTGTTCCA
>DCII01000034.1 GCA_002315935.1 Ruminococcaceae bacterium UBA1730 | reverse complement strand
TTCCTTAAGGAAAGGAGGAAAAACATAATGAAGAATTTTGCAAATGCAGAAATCGAGGTTGTCAAGTTCAACAACGCTGTTATCGCAACAAGCGGCTGCACGGCTGTTACCGGTGCGACAAATTACAATGAAACATATAATGAATATCTTGGCAGTGCTAACTTTGACCTTGGCGAAAGTTTTGATTCGTTTTTGGCCGATAATGAAGGGTACTTTGATTTGACTTCCAATCTGATTCTCGGTTTTGCCGATTAATCACAAATCATCTCAAAACCGACTTTACCGTAAAAGGTTTAGTCGGTTTTTCCTTTTTGTGAAGAGTGAAAAATGAATCATAGTTCAGTATGGAGCGTATCATGCTCCCCTATATGAAAACACTGAAAAAGAAACGGATTGCCACGTCGCTATGCTCCTCGCAATGACGGGCAGGTAGCTTTTTCGGCAATGGCAACCATTGCGATGAATGTAAAAAGTCTGTCATTGCGAGCGAAGCGTGGCAATCCGTAATATCAAAAATCGGTATTGTTGCCATCCACAATTTTCGGTGAAGATTTTTTGCATTTTCTGTTGAATTATGTTAAAAAGAATTGTATAATTCAGTTACAATCATGTTTCGGAGGTAAAAACTATGGAAAGTAAGATTTCAGTTGTTACCGGAGCAAAAGGATATGTAGGTCATACTCTTGTTGATGAGCTTGCAAAAAGGGGAGAGCATATCAGACTTTCTCTTCATTCCGATTGCAAAGATTTCGATTCATATGAAAACTGCGAAAAAATCTTCGGGGATATAGTCGATATAGAACATCTCAAAGAAGCCTTCAAGGGTGCGGAAACGGTTTACCACATAGCCGGAGTTGTTGACATAACCGGCGAAAAGGATGAGCTTGTGTGGAAGGTCAATTATGACGGCACAAAGAAGGTTGTTGAAGCGTGCAAGGTGTGCGGAGTGAAGACTCTTGTTTTCGTTTCTTCGGTAGACTGTGTTCCTGTTTCGGACGATATGCCCGTTATTACCGAACCGACTTCATTCAATCCCGATAATATTGATGGTGCATACGGCAAATCCAAGGCGGCGGCAACGCAGTTCGTTCTTGATTCAGATTGCGATGAGCTGAAATGCGTTGCGGTTCTTCCGAGCTGTGTTATCGGTCCGAATGATATTCACGGCAACAGCAGTCCCTGCGAAATGATAAAGCTTTATCTGAAAGGACTTTTTCCCGTTTCGCTTAATTTCGGCGGATATAATTTTGTTGATGTCAGAGATGTTGCAAGGGGAATGCTTGCCGCAGCAGAAAGAGGCAGGGGCGGCGAGGCATATTTCCTTTGCGGCGAAGTGCTGACGGTTGATGAATTCATCGGCACTCTTGCAAGCATCAACGGAAAGAAGGCTCCTGCAATAAAGCTCGGCAAAAAAACTCTTCTCAAGCTCTGCCCTGCAATAGGAGCGTTTTTTAGGGCTATGAAATGGCCTCCCGTTCTTACCGAATTCTCAATCGAAAAAATCTGCGAAAATTGCAGGTTTTCTTGCGAAAAAGCGAAGAAAGAGCTTGGCTATGAGCCGATGACGGCACGGAAATCCCTTGAGGATACCGTTGATTTTATTAAAGAAAATAAATGATGGAAAAGTTGGGTTTTTGCCCAACTTTTTTCTTGACAAAAATGCCCGATAAGCACATAATGTTACGGGTGATAAAATGATAAGTTCATTCACAAGAATTGTCGGACTTATTCTTGTCTTTTTTGTGCTCAACACTTCCGTAATCACAAAAGGATATGAAAATGCCGATATAGTAACCGTTTCAAAAAACATTGCGGATAGCTTGCTTGACGGAGCATTGGGTCAGTCGATTTCGAGCGATTTAAAGGATGCAGACGGAATAATTTCACTCACGAAGGCTGACGAAAACGGTAATCTTTATTTTACCGATATTGATTATTCGAGCGTTGACAGAGCATCATGGGATCCCTCGAGGCATATCGGCAGAATGGAAAGGCTCGCAATTCTTTATCGGCTTGAAAACGATTCGGCAAAAAAAGAGGAATTGAAAGCCCATATCATGAAGCTTCTTGATTTCTGGCTTGCAAACGATTTTCAGAGTAGCAACTGGTGGCATAATCGCCTTTCAGGTCCGAATGCTCTCGGAGAATTCGGAATTCTCATGAAGAATGACCTGAGCAGAAGGCAGAAAATTCTTCTCGGAGAAAAAATCGGAAGAGGATGCTTTACGATAAGTCCCGTGCTCTATGACCATGCAGGAGCGAATGCGATTGACCTCGCAATGTCTTCAATCAAATTCGGAGCATTTGCCGGCAGTCCGAGGGCAATAAAAGAAGCCGTCAGAATTGTTTCGGGAGAGCTTGGTTATTCCGATGACCAGGGTCTTAAGGATGACGGAACATTTTTCCAACATGGAAAGAGAATTTATATGGGTGGCTACGGAATAACTTTCATCAACGGAATGTCAACCATAATAAAGCTTCTGTCGGGTACGGATTATATCTTTTCGAAGGAGCAGTTAACTCCGCTTGCGAATTTCATCTGCGATGGAATGCGGATGATGAGCTTCGGCGATACTCTTGACCCGACAACTATGGGAAGGTCAGTTTCAAGAAAGAATTCTCAGCCGTTAAGAGGCATTATTTCAACTCTTGAAACGCTTGCTTCGGTTGATGAAATGCCGAGAAAAGAAGAAATCAAAGCTTATGCCGACTCAATCAGAAATGATGAAAAGAAGGATTACGGCTTAAGATATTTCGATAACGCAAAATTCCTTGTAATCAATAACAACGATTTTTATTTCAGCTTCAGAGGCGGAGCGGATTATCTTGCATATTCGGAGATAATCAACGATGAAAATGTTCTTGCGTATAATTCGTCCTTCCCCGGTGTCACAACGATAATGAGCAAGGGGGACGAGTATAACAACATCGCTCCGATATACAATTATTCGTTTGTGCCGGGCACTACTGCAGTTGTTGAAGCCGATGAAGAGCTTCTGGCTCATGATGATTTCACTTACAGGTATCTTAAAGGTATTTACGGCGAAAAGGTTGCCGACGGTGCGGCGGTGTCGCTCGCAAAAACGGAGCATGAGGGAATTTCCATGACGATTTCTTGCTTTGCAACCGATAATGCGGTGCTTCTCATGGGTGCAGGCATGAAGGATTCAAAGGGAAGGAGCATGAACACAACTCTTGACCAGTGCTTATATACAGGCTCTTTTGAAAGAGACGGAAATACGGTTATTCATAACGGAATAAAGTATACGGTTCTTGAGGGCGGAGCTCTGACGGCAGAGAATGAGCACAGAACGGGGGACTGGCACAGAAACAATCTTCCCTATGCGTCAACTCCCGAAGAGGGTGATGTTTTCACGGCTTCGATTGAAAACACAGGCTCTTATGCCTATACGGTCATGAGCGAAAACACGGATGCGGAATTTGAAATTATCATGAATAATGAGTCTGTTCAGGCGGTTAAGCTTCCGGACGGAAGAATTGCGGCATCATTTTTCGAAAAAACCGAGTTTACTTATGCAGGCAGAACCTATAAGGGCAATGCAGGCGAAGCAATAATAATGAAATGAGGAAAAGCTATGGAAAGAATTATGTCATTCATATTGTCGATTTTATTGACAATATGCAACATTTTCGGCTTTGCAACCGATTGGTTTCAGAAGGATGTTATCATCCTTTTCACGAATGATATTCATTGTGCCGCCGAAAGCGGAATAAGCTATGCAGGACTTGCCGCATACAAAAATGAATGCCTTGAAAAGAATGATTATGTTACTCTTGTTGATTGCGGAGACCATCTTCAGGGAACCTATCTCGGAACAATTTCGAAGGGCGAATGCATGGTTGAAATCATGAACGAGCTCGGTTATGATTTTGCAACCTTCGGCAACCATGAATTTGATTACGGCATGGATAAGCTTGCCGAAAACATGGAGAAATCGGATTTGCAATATCTTTGCTGCAATATCACCTACAGCGGAAGCGGCGAAAATAAGGTTAAGGATGCCAAGCCCTATGAGGTTGTTAGATACGGCAAAACAGCAGTAGGCTATATCGGCATTTCAACTCCGTATACTCCTGTTAATTCAGCTCCGACTATCTTCATGGAAGACGGAGAGCAGGTTTATAATTTCGGCACAGAAAAGACAAAGGATGAATTTTACGGCGGCATCCAGAAAACAATCAATGATTGCAGAAATGACGGAGCGGAATATGTTGTTGTTCTCTCTCATATGGGCGTTGATGGCGAGAATGCTCCTTACAGGTCAACCGATCTTATCGCAAACACAACGGGCATTGATGTTGTGCTTGACGGACATTCTCATTCGGAAATTGCCTGCGATGTTGTTGAGAACAGAGCCGGCGAATCCGTTCTCCTTTCGCAGACGGGAACGGAATTCAACAATATCGGCAAGGTTATGATAACTGCAAGCGGCAACATTTCGGTTGGTCTTATTTCGGAATACAGCAAAAAAGATGCCGAAACAGAAAAATATGTTAAGAATGTAGTAGAAAAATACAACGAGTATATGAATACCGTTATAGGTCATTCCGATGTTTCGATGCCGATAACAGACGAAAACGGAGTCAGGATGATTCGTTCAAGAGAAATGGCAATCGGTGATATGGTTGCGGATGCCTTCAGAATCATGGGTCAGGCAGATATAGGAATGTGCAACGGCGGCGGAATAAAGACGGCTATCAAGGCCGGAGACATAACCTACGGCAACATAATCAACGTCAATCCCTACGGCAACACTCTCTGCGTTGTTAAGCTCACGGGTCAGGAAATCCTTGATATGCTTGAATACTTTTACAGAATGGCAAAGAATGTTTATGCCGAAAACGGTTCTCCTGTCGGCGAATACGGAAGCTTTCAGCAGGTATCGGGTCTGAAATTCACGGTCAACACGGCTCTGGAAACATCAGTTGTTACCGATGCAGATGATAACCTTGTTTCGGTTGGAGAAGCAAGAAAGGTTTCGGATGTTATGGTGCTTCAGGGTGATGAATATGTTCCCATTGACCCGCAGAAGACCTACACCGTTGCCTCTCACAACTATATGATTAAAAAAGGCGGAAGCGGAATGGTCCATTTCCTTGCAGGCAAGGAGCTTGTGGTTGATGAATCAATTCAGGATTATCAGATGCTGGTTAATTATTTTGAATATCTCGGCAATGATTTTTCGCAGTATAGCACCGTTGACGGCAGAATAACGATTAAATAATAAAATGAGCTTTGGGACTTATCCTGAATCGGATAAGAGCTCAAAGCTCCTTGTTTTATTCTGATTACATTCCGTAATAAAGCTTCAATGCGACTGCATCTTTTTCGTTTGTTCCCTCGAAGAAAAGAAAATCATCCATGCGGAAGAGATTCGGAAATGCACGGTTATTATTATCCATTTCGGAATCGTTGCCGATAACAAGGGTGTTGGTGACGGTTTCTCTTATGTACTTATCGGGAAGCACCACGGAGCGGATGAATCTGAAATTATAATAAACTCTGATTTCCTTCTTTTCCTTGTCAACCGCAACAAGAATATGAATCCAGCCGCTTGAGAAATCCTCCGGGAACGGAGTGATGAGCGACAGGTCATCCTCGCCGTTTGCTATGCAGAAAACGGAATCGTGATTTTTAAGAACAAGCGAAATTCCGGCGGAGCTTCTTTTTCGCCACCACCACGGCTTGGTTGAGAAAACAACGCATTCCTCGTTGACGTTCTTTTCAACCTTGACCCATGTGCCGAAGGTGAAGCTTCCCTGAATTTCAGGCTCAAGCCCGTTTGTTCTGACACAGCCTATGGTTCCGAATTCTCCGCATGAACCTCTGACACCGTTTGAATAGTATTTGACCTTGCCGAATTCGTCGAATTTGCAGTTGCCCGTTTCGTCTTTGATTTCATTGTCAAAGAAAACAGCAAGCCTCAGTCTTTCTGTATCAACGAATTTGGCAAGTCCGTTTTTATATCCGGGAGTGGGAAGTGTTTCAACAACCGACTCCTTCTTTTCATATTTTATATATTTCCTGACGGGTTCTTCGAATATTCCTTCGGGAACCTGAGAGGAATAGCCGTAAATGTCATATGCGGGAACCTCAAGACCGAGAGCATAGAGCACAAGAGCGGAAATATCCTTTGTCTGAATTGCTCCTGCTTCGCCTTTCTTTACGCTTTTGCCCGTTGCTCCGAAGAAAACATATTTTTCTTCGTCTGTGTAGCCGCCGTGACCTCTGCGTATTCCGCCGTGGTCGGCAGTAACTATAAAGAGCGTTTTGTCAAGAATACCGGCATCCTCATAGGCTTTGTGGATTTCACCGACAAATTTATCGGTAAGGCTGATTCTGCTGAGGTGACCCTCGAGTCCGTAGCCGCCTCCGTGACCTGCTCCGTCAACATCGTCAAACTGAACAAAAAGGAATTTCGGCTTTTTGGCAACCTCTTCAAGGATAATCGGGGTGAGGTCTTCATCCTTGGGGTTGTTGAGAAGCTGAACTCCGACATCATGCTCGATAATGCCGAAGTTGATTGGTCTCCAGTTGACTGCCGAGGAAAGATAAGCATCGGGGAAGGCTTTACGGATTCTTGTGAAAACGGAGGGAAGCTCCTTGTTGCCGTATTCAACTGTGCTTACAATGCTGTTGGTCAGGTTGTGAACCATCGGATTTGCACCTAAAAGCATTGCACCCCAGTTCTCTGCACTGATGGTCGGATTCATTGAGAGTGCAAAATAATTTGTTGCTCCGTCTGCAAAAATCCTGTCAATGTTGGGAGTTTCTGCGTTTCGGTTAAAGTTGCCCATGCCGTCAATTCCGATAACGGCAACATAATCATAAATAAAACGGGACATTTTAAATCCTCCGAAAAATTATTTTAGGGAAACGCTGTATTTATTCAGTGCTTCCTTACCTTATAATTCTGATTTTGCCGATGACGGGAAGCTCCTTTGCTTTTCCGTTGACAGCGTTGATAATGCCGATAACAAGAAGGATAAGGAAGGCAACATCCGCAATTCCTCCGATAAGAGTGAAGAGCCAGCCGATTGCGGGGAAGCCGCTGAGAACACTGATAACAAGATTGGTAACGATTTCGGCAATTGCAAGAACCGCACCCTGATTTGTGTGAAAACGGGCATAGGGCGAATTTTTTGCACAGAAAACAGGAATGAGAACAAGAATGCCGAGGTATGCAAAAATTGCCATGAATTTATTTGAAGAAATATCTTCGGGTGAATATTCGCTTGTTGTGTCTGCTGTATTTGTGAATTCGTTGATTTTGTCATTCACTTCATCGGCAAAGTCGTGATTTTTTGTTTCTTCAACTCTGCCTCCGCAGTTTGAGCAGAATGCCGCTCCGTTTGGAACATCTCCTCCGCAGTATTTACATTTTGCCATAATAATTTCTCCCTTTGTGATAATTTTTAAATAGCTCCGTTTTATGTTCGGAATGCTTTTTTATTATAATGCGGTCGGAATATTATGTCAACCAAAAATACGCTGAATCTCTTTCAAGAATCAGCGTAGAATTTTATCTTGTTGCAAGAAAATAAACAACTCCGTAGATTACTGCGGCGGCGGTGCCGTAAACCAGCACGGGACCTGCAATTTTAAACATCTGTGCACCCGTGCCGAGAATTTTACCCTCGCTCTGAAATTCCATCGCAGGCGAAACAATTGAGTTTGCAAAGCCTGTTATCGGAACTATCGTGCCTGCACCTGCAATTCTTGCAATTTTGTCAAACAAGCCGATTGCTGTCAGAATTGCGGCAATAACAATGAGACTGACCGGCACAAGGAGCTTGACCTTATCTTCGCCGAGGCCGAGCCTTTCATAAAGCATTCTGAAGCCCTCGCCTATTGCACATATTCCGCCGCCGAAAACATAGGCACAAACGGCATTCTTGATTTTTGCCGTTGGCGGAGAAGCCTTTTCAGCCATTTTCTTATATTCTTTTCCCGTCATAAAATCACCTGCTTTGAGGTTATTGTTTCACGAAAAAAGAATATTATTCTTTGGTAATTTTTAAGTAACTGCTGAATAAATCTTGCTTGACGATTTTATCAGCGGTTACCTGAGCATTTTCCGCATGACGAACAGCTTCCGTCGCAACCGGAGCATTTATTTTTATTCTTTTTTATCTGAATTATTGCCGTGACTGCGGCAACGCCGATAATCAGCACGATGATGATACTCTGAATGTTCATATACCTGCCACCAATGCAACTGCTCTGATTATGAGTGCAAACGCCCACGCAATTGCACACTGCATGAAGACGATTCCGATTGCCCATTTTGCTCCCAGCTCACGCTTGATTGATGCAATTGCCGCAATGCAGGGAGTGTAGAGCAGGCAGAAAACGAGCAGAGAAAGAGAAGAGGCAGGGGAGATAAGAGCCGTAACCGATGCTCCGCCAATCAGAACGGAAAGGGTTGAAACAACGCTTTCCTTTGCCATAAATCCTGCAATAAGAGCGGTGATAATCCGCCAGTCCGCAAAGCCGTGGAGAGTGAACACGGGTGAAACGAAGCCTGCAACCTTTGCCAGAATGCTGTTTTGCGAATCGTCAACAATGCTGAAATTGAAATCAAAGGTTTGAAGAAGCCAAACAATGATTGATGCAACAAAAATTACCGTGAATGCTCTCTGAATAAAATCCTTCGCCTTGTCCCAGAGAAGCAGTGCAACATTCTTTGTTCCCGGCAGGCGGTAATTCGGAAGCTCCATAACAAACGGAACGGCTTCTCCCTTGAAGAGAGTGCCTTTTGAAATGAGAGCAAAAATAATTCCGACTATGATTCCGAGAAGATAAAGACCTATCATGATAAGTCCGCTGTATTTCGGGAAAAATGCGTTTGCAAGGAATCCGTAAACAGGGAGCTTCGCCGTGCAGCTCATGAACGGAGTGAGCATAATGGTGAGCTTTCTGTCTCTTTCCGAGGGTAAAGTACGGCTCGCCATAACGCCGGGAACGGTGCAGCCGAAGCCGATAAGCATGGGAACGATGCTTCTGCCCGAAAGACCGATTTTTCGAAGGAGCTTATCCGTCACGAACGCAACTCTTGCCATGTATCCGCTGTCTTCAAGCATTGAAAGAAAGAAGAACAGCACAACGATAATCGGCACGAAGCTCAGAACGCTTCCCACTCCTGCAAAAATACCGTCAATAACCAGCGAATGAATAACTTCATTGACATTCATCGAGGTCAGAGCCCTGTCAACGAAAAGCGTGAATGCTTCAATTCCCATTTCAAGCAGATTTTGAAAGAATGCTCCGATAACATTGAATGTAAGAAAGAAAACCAGACCCATGATGAGAATGAATGAAGGAATTGCGGTATATTTTCCGGTCAGAAGCTTATCAATTTTTCTGCTTCGCTTATGCTCAATGCTTTCCTTGGGCTTAACAACGGTTTCGTCGCATAAATCCTGAATGAATGAAAATCTCATATCGGCGATGGCGGCAGAACGGTCAAGACCTCTTTCATCTTCCATCTGAATAACGATATGCTCAATCATTTCCTTTTCATTCTGTGTCAGGTCAAGAGCATTGAGAACTCTTTCATCGCCCTCAACAAGCTTGCTTGCGGCGAATCTGACGGGAATTCCCTTTTCATTTGCATGGTCTTCGATAAGATGCATGATGCTGTGAAGGCATCTGTGAACAGCACCGCCGTTTTTATCCTTGTTGCAGAAATCCGTTCTTCCGGGACGCTCCTGATATTTCGCAATGTGAAGAGCGTGTCTGATAAGCTCATCAACGCCCTCGTTCTTTGCCGCTGAAATCGGCACAACAGGTATGCCGAGCAATTCCTCCATCCTGTTAATGCGGATGGTTCCGCCGTTTCCCCTGACCTCATCCATCATGTTGAGAGCAAGAACCGTCGGCACATTCAGCTCCATAAGCTGTAAGGTAAGATAAAGATTTCTTTCGATATTGGTTGCATCAACAATATTTATTATACCCGTTGGCTTTTCGTTGATTATGAATTCTCTTGAAACAATCTCCTCTGCCGTATACGGCGAAAGGGAATATATACCCGGAAGGTCGGTAACAAGAGTGTCTGCATTGCCCTTTATCGAACCGCTTTTTCTGTCAACCGTAACCCCCGGAAAGTTGCCGACATGCTGATTTGAACCTGTCAGCTGATTGAAAAGCGTTGTTTTGCCGCAGTTCTGATTGCCTGCAAGAGCAAAGGTCAATGCAGTTCCCTTCGGAATAGGGTTTTCATCCGCCTTGACATGGTATTTTCCGTCTTCGCCGTAGCCGGGATGTTCTGGAATCTGAAACGATTTTTTTTCTTTTGCCGATGAGGAATTATTCTGATTTTCTTCAGCCTTTTCGATTTCTATTTTTTCGGCATCCGCAAGCCGCAGAGTCAGCTCATAGCCATGGATAAGAAGCTCCATCGGGTCACCCATCGGTGCAAATTTCATCAGCTTTACCTTTGCTCCCGGTATAACGCCCATGTCAAGAAAATGCTGCCTTAATGAGCCTTCACCGCCTACGGCAGTTATCCTTGCCGATTCTCCCGTTTTCAATTCACGAAGGGTCATAAAATCACTCCAAACGATTAGTTAGCCTACGCTAACTATATTAACAGAACGGAAAATGCTTGTCAAGGCTTCAAACAAAAAACGGACAGGATTTTTCCTGCCCGTCAATGAATTATTCATCATCTGAATTTCTGCTTCCGGAAAAAAGAGTCGGCCGTTCCCATTTTTCAATCAAATCCGAAATAATTCTTTTTTTTGTTGTTTCTTCGTCGTTATAATCATCGTTGTTGTAATAATCGGCGTTTTCCTTCTGCGAGGTCGAAAGAAGGTCAATTGCCGAAATATGAGTTTCGGGATTTATTTCGATATTGGTGTTTTCATAAAGAGCGAGCTGAACCTCTCTTGCCGCCTTAACATAGTCCGCAATCCAGACATCGAGGTAGCCGGTGTAGGTTCTGAATCCGCTGACTCCGACCATTATATCCTCCGAAGGCTCAACCATTCCTTCAATACTGTAACCGAGCCAGTTTTCACGGAGTGCCTGTGTTCCGAAGGAAAGAATTTCGGAGGTCTTCATGTTGGTAGTGACATACGGAAGAAATGTTTCTATTGCCTTGTTGAGGTCGCTCAATGACGAAGCCTTGAAGTTTTTGATAACGGAATTGATAACGCATCTTTGTCTTCTTGTTCTTTCAATTTCGCTGTCAAGCTTTCTTATTCTTGAATAAATCAAAGCTCTTTCGCCGTTTAAGGTAACTGCATCACCTGCTTCAAAGCCCTTGCACCTGGTTGTGCGGTTCATGAATGCGGCTTCCTTTTCAGTTACGGGAACGGTTACTCCGCCGAGAATATCAATAACCTTCCTGAAGGATTCAAAGTTGATTGAAACATAATAATCTATTTTGATTTTATAGTTATCCGAAAGAACCTCCATCAGCTTAGCGGCTCCGCCCCATGAATAGCAGTGATTGGTTTTATCGTATCTTTCCTGACCGTTGATATTCATGTATGTGTAGGTATCACGCAGGAACGAAACAAGAGAAATCTTTTTGGTCTGCGTGTTGACGGATGCAAGAATGCAGGAATCCGAACGGTGAGAGCCGTCATCATTATCCTCGCCGATAAGAAGCACATTGATAACGTGCTTGCTGTACATCTTTTCGCCGCCGTTGAGAGCCCATGATTTGATTAAATCCTTGATGGAATCTGCACTTTCAACATCATAAATTTTTGCAAAGTTATGGTCTTCTTCGCTTTCCTCAGCAAAGGTTGCATCAGGATTTCCGCTGTTTCCGGCATCGTGGTTGATGAGAGAAAGAACCTTTCTTACATATGCACCGCCGAGTGCGGAAACGATAATGATAAGCGAAATAAGAATTCCGAGAATAACCTTGAAGCTCTTGTTGCTTGATTTATCAATCTTTTTCTTCGCTCTTCGTTTTGCGTTGGAGGCTTTATATTTAATTCCCGAGCCTTTGCTGTAGCTCGAAATATCTTCAAAACCGTCTTTTTTCTTTGCCATAATAAAAAACTCCTGAGTTGCTGAAAATGCAAAATATTGTCAATCGCTGATAGTATATCACAAAAAGGCAGAAAAGTTAAGTAGATTTTTATAATTTTATAAAAATTTTTAAGTTGAAAGAATTTGCCTCTTGTTATATAATACGATATTATATGCTGTTTCGTGAGAAACATAAGGAGAGAATTTTAATGGCAGTCGGATTTCCAAACTCATTAAGGCATAATATTGCCCGTCAGAAACCGCTCTGTTTCAGAGAAGACGGAACATTCAGAATTCTTCATCTTTCGGATATTCATGAGGTTTCGCCGGAAATGGATGATGATGAAGACAGAAGCATTCCGGAGAATTGCTCGATTGAAACAATCAATGTTATCGAAAAATGTCTTGAATATGCAAAGCCCGACCTTGTTGTGTTCGGCGGAGACAATATTTCAGGATTCTGGGAAGAATTTACATATGACTACATGGAAGAAACAATTCTCAAGATTATCGAACCTATAGTCAGAAGGAATATTCCTCTTGCAATTGTTTTCGGCAATCACGATGCAGAGGCTGAATATGTTGTTCCCGCTCTTGCGAAGGAAAACCAGATTACAATTTATTCAAGGTATCCGAATTTCAGAGGCTGCTATAATGAAGCGGATGTTTTCGGATGCGGAAATTGCAGTCTGCCGATTTTTTCTGGTGACGGAAAAAGAATTGCAAAAAATATTTGGCTGATTGATTCAAATGACTACATACGGGATGAGAATTTCAAACAGGTTGAGCATGGTGGTTACAGCGATATTCATCAGAGTCAGATTGATTGGTATGAATCAAAAGCCGAAAAGCTCAGAGAGCTTAACAACGGAAAACCTGTTGATTCAATTCTTTTTCAGCATATTCCCGTCAATCAGGAATATGACCTGCTTGAAGAGGTTGCCGACGGAACGGAAAACTCGATTGAAAGAGACGGAAAGCATTACGCAATAAAGAAAGAAAACTATATTGAGGGAAAGCTTCGTGAAAATCCCTGTCCGCCGAATTCGGACAGAAAGCAGTTTGAAAGCTGGAAGAAAACTGGGGATGTTTTTGCCGCATTCTTCGGCCACGACCATGTGAATACATTTGTGACAGAGCTTGACGGAATAAAGCTTATTCAGACCCTCGGTGCAGGTTATCATACCTACGGAAACGAAAGAGGGGGAAGACTTATTGTGCTTCACGAGGACGGCAGAGAGCTTGAAACCGAAACGATAGTTGTTGATAAAATCACAGGCTTGGAGAAATGATATTATGGATAATAAAAAAAGAATGGCAGAGGGGAAAATTTATGACCCGAATGACAGTGCAATAATCGAAGACCAGAATGGATGCCTTGAGCTTCTTTATGATTTCAACGCAACAAGACCGTCTGAATTTGAAAAAAGACAGGAGCTTATGAAAAAGATGTTCGGTGCAATAGGCGAAAATTGCTATATCGAACCGCCGTTCCATGCAAACTGGGCAGGTCGGCACGTTTTCATGGGTGATAATGTTTATGCAAATTTCAATCTCACTCTTGTTGATGACGGTAATATTTATATCGGTAACAGGGTTCTTTTTGCACCGAATGTTGTTGTTGCAACGCCGAATCATCCGATAAATGCGGAGCTTCGTAATAAAAGCTATCAGTATAACAAGGATGTTCATATAGGTGATAATGTTTGGATTGGTTCGGGAGCGATAATTGTTCCCGGGGTGACCATAGGCAATAACTGCGTTATCGGTGCAGGAAGTGTTGTTGTTAAGGATATTCCGGATAATTCGGTTGCAGTTGGAAATCCGTGCCGTGTTATCCGTGAAATCGGAGAGCATGATAAAGAGTTCTTCTATAAAAACGAAAAGATAGATTGGGAAAATCTCGATTAAAAATCAGCACCCCGAAAGTGAAAAAGCTTTCGAGGTGCATTTTTATGTGTGCTCGGCACGCATATTCACTTGGCGGTGAAAGTCCGCTAC
>DCII01000033.1 GCA_002315935.1 Ruminococcaceae bacterium UBA1730 | reverse complement strand
AGTCCAAAAAAGAAAAAGCAATAAATCTTTTGCTTGATTCGCAGATTATCTCAATAGGAATCTTTCTTTCGTTTCTTGCCACCGCCACGGTATTAAAATCTGAATTTCACTTTTCGTTGGGAGGCACTCTCAAGCAGCTGTTCCCTGATTTATTCGGGCTTGTCTGGTTTGTTCCGTGCTATGCTATCTTCTATCTCGGGCATCCTGCATACAATTTGGTTATCAAGAGCATAAGTCAAAAACAACACCTTGGAATTTTGGGTTTTATATTTATATTTTACGGTTTGGGCGGTTTAATTAAGATACAACCCGTTTATTCAGGTCTTTTGGGCTTTATCTTTATCTACTTCACAGTTGCTTATCTTAAGCTTTATTGCAAGAGCTTCATAGCCGACAAGAAAAAGAATTTATTGCTGTTTTTTGTTTTTCTCTTCATATTTATTGTTACTGTTCTGATAAAGAATTATTTGTCGTTCCATATCAGCTATTTTAAAACATATCCTGATATAAGCGGTTTGTGTTCTATTATTTTTCTCCCGATGTTGATTTGCCTGTTCAATGTTTTTCTGTCAATGGAATTCCGCAGTAAGTTTATTAATTACATTTCTTCATGTTCGTTATTCTTTTATTGTATTCATGAAAATGACCTTGTCAGAACTTCAATCAGACCGAAATTCTATTCTGTTCTTATTGAAAAATTCGGAGAACAGTATATTTTGATTTATGTGGCAAGCTTAATTGTTGCTCTGTTGGTTTTCGGATTTGCGGCTTCAGCAATTTATAAGCAGACATTCAATAAGCTTACACAGTCGTTAAGCATAAAAATCAAAAATTTTGTTGACAGAAAATTAGATTGGATTCTTGGCAACCGCTGAATAAATCGCTCTTCATGGAAAGTTCGGGCTAATAAAGCAGAAGATGGTATGTCATTACGAACCAGTCCGCAGACCGGTGTGGGCGAACCGCCGAAGTGCCGCCGGTGACGGATAAAGCGAGGCGGTCTCCTCGATAACTTCGTATCGTTCGTTTCCGCTTAAAGCGAAAACTCATTCACTTCGCCCCTCGTCCTCTCCCCAAAAATGCACGCATTTTCGTGGACCCCGCTTGAGGCGACTATATTTCTGAGGGAAATCCGTAATACTCTGCGAAAGGAAACGGATTGCCATGCTTCGCTCGCAATGACTGAGCTTTCTCTGTTTCCATTATTTATGTTGGTATTATTACCATCCCCAACTTTCCGTGAAGAACAAAAACGAAGTCTGCGACAAGGGAAGAACCCTGTCGCAGACTTCGTTTTTCATATGGATATTATTATGGATATTATTAAGGAAACACTGATTAAATCGGCAAGCAAGATTTTCGAGTTTGTTTTCGGCGTAAAAAAGGCACAAAACCGCAGATATACTTTGTGTGTTTCAAGGTTTTGTAACACCTTTCACGCCAAAACAGACCGAAAAGATGCGACGATACATTTATTCAGCGTTTCCTTAAGTAAGTCATTATGCCTGTGAATGATAACCGTCAAATTCTGCCAAAAATCCGTATTTTGCACCGAGAACGTTTTCCGGAGCATCTGCGGCTGTTTTGATACAGAAGGTGTTGATAACTTCCTCTGTTGTCAGATTATTGTCAATCATATATTTCAGCAAAGCTTCGTTGTCTTCATTGGCAAAGAGCTTTTCCTCTGTATCTCCGAGACGGATTGTTTTGTTGCTGTTGCGCAAACCACGCAGTCCGTTTTCATCTCTGCCCTGGAGAACATAAAGGGTATCGCCTGCGGCGGAAGCCTTGTCATAGTTGTAGCCCAGGGTGTCTCTCTGATAGATGGCAAGAGGAGCGATAACACCTGCACCGTCAGTCAGCTTGCGGTTTGCACGGTTGAAGCATACAACCAGCTTCAAGGTCTTATATTCTGTGCAGAAATTATAGTCTCCTGCGGAATCCATAAAGCCGGCGATGGGGCCGTGACCGTATTTCTTAACGAGAGTATTGTTGATAGCAATTACCTTACCGTTTTCCTGAGTCTGGGTTTTTGTGGGCAGAGTGTCCTTCTCCCAAGTATTGTTTTCCTTGGCAAGATAACCGCAACCGGTATCGTAATCGTATGCGTTATAATAAATTCCGTCTTTTTCCTTGTTTGTCATGGCAAGAAGGCCTGTGCAATAATCGTGAAGACCGAACACATCAATAGCTCCCTTGATGACCGCTGTGCATGAAGCGGAGCAGACCCAAACATCAATGCCGTTGTCGTCTAACGCCTTCCAAAGCTCCTTGATGTTTTCGGATACGGCAACGCCGCAGGTGTAAGAATAGGTAATCGCACCTGCCTCAGACTTAAGGTCCTCCGGAGTCTGCCATGTCTTTTCGCTTGTTTCAACTTCCTTATATTCGGTGATTGCCTTGCAGGCGATATTGTAAATTTCCTCTTCCGTCATTCCCGAAAACAGATAACAAATCCAGGGATAACCTACGGAAGCGGTATCAACATCGCAGATTAAACCATACATAGTACGAATCTTTGCGGCGAATTCAAGCCAGTTGGAATCCTTGATAAGCTCCGTGTTATCCGGAACACCTTCGCAGGTGAATGGTCCGTAAGTGCTCCAAAGATAGGAATAGGCACCGGTAATATCGTGGATTAACTTGTTGTAGGTTACACCGGGGTAATCCCAATCTGCCAAATCTCTGTCGGGGTCACTGAGTCCGGTGCGAAGCACATCCTCCAGATCCTCGGGCTGAATGGCGAAATTCATATGTTCAAGCTGATAAATTCCGACCATTTCTTCCATATCGAAAATAGAACAGGTGTTGTCAAAATCAAAAACTGCATAGGATGTGTCGTCATATCCCTCTGCGGTGTTGCCGTTTGCATCCAGAAAATCATTAACGGCTGTTTTGACATCTGTTGCCCAGTCATCACGGGCAATATGAGCGACGGTCTGTGTCTGGGTTTGCGTCTGTGACTGTGTTTTGCCGCATCCGCCGAAAGCACAAATCAGAGTAATGATTGCCAATGCAAAAGCGGTGCATTTGATTGCTGTTCGTTTCATTTTTTAACCTCCTGTTTTTCAAAGCTGGGATTTTACTGATATTTTACATGATGAATCAGAATAATGTAAGTGAATTATAAATGCAATTTTGTGCAAAATTCTGCATATTTCAAGGAATATTCAGCTGACTTTTTAATATTTTTCGAAAAATAAAGGTTTTATAGTATGTTTTATCGACTTTTGCATTATAACGATACCGTGATTATACATATTCAGACGAATGAAAAAAGCCTTTACGGAAAAGTGATGAGATTGTCATTACCAATCGGAAGAAATTGGTTCCTTATAATTCTTCGTTGATAAGCTTCAGAAGCTCTTGTTTATTCTTCACTCCGAAGGTTGCATAAATATTGGAAAGCATATTCGCAACAGTCCGCTCGGAATGGTTTATTGCCTCTGCTATTTTTTTGTTGGAATACTTTTGCGAAACATAAAGAATAATCAGGTAATCATTCCTACCTAAATTTGTGTATAAATTCGAGGTGTTGTATTTCTTATTGAAGACGGCAAAATTATTGTAGATATGTGCACCGCTCCGTTTGAGCCGTTCGGCAAAATCCTTTGGATATTCGCTCAGAACAACCTTATATGCATCCGGATAATACGGTGCAAGGTCGGCAGCCGCATAGAGCAAACCATGCTCATATGCAATGGCAATTATCTGCTTCAGGTGATGCAGCATCAGCCGCTCGCTTCCGGTCATCATATATGAAACAAATAACATATAATGAAGCATTTGTGCCTCAAAGAAATATTTATCCTCTTCCATTTTTCGGCAGAGCAATTCAAAGACCTCAAAATGAGCTTCGGAATAATCGGAAACATCCTCGGGAATAAATTTGAAAAATGACAGATAAGCCCGAAAATAATATACGGAGGAATGGAATTCGGTTTCAACATCGTAATTAAGGTATTCCGAAGCTGATTTATACATACCGAATATTCCGTTCATCCACGGACGCAACAATCCCATTTCGTTTTTATTCGGAAAATCCTTTGCAAGCTCGGAATTCAATTGGTTGAAATAATAAAGAAAATTGATTTCCGCATTATATGCCGCAGAGGTTATGCACATAAAAAACAGAGAGGACATTCTGACATATCGGTTTTCTGAATTTTTGCAGAGCACATCAAATTCCTTTTTTGCCTTTTCAAAATCGCAGCCAAAAAAATCAATCTGTGCTGTTCTGAGAGCTTTTTCTTCCTCCGAAAGAGGCGGGGAAAAACTGTTATCATTAAAATTGATATAAAGCGGAAAACGGAAACACTCTTCACCGGCATTGTTCTTTGCCTTTCTTGTTCTGCCGTCTACGGGCTTTTCAGTGCTGTTTGGAATCATCCATTGTTTGCCCATGTGAACAGCACCCGGAATTTTTCCGCCGTTGCAAAGGATGGTAACCCGGTTCGGCGTGATACCCCATTTTTCGGCGGCCTGTTTTGCTGTAAGAAAATCCAAAATCATTCTCCTCCGGTAAAAGCATTTTTATGAGCATTGAGCTGAGCGTTCTCTCTGTTTCGTATTGTTTCTGTTTATATTCAATCGTCTGCGTTATTATTCCGACAATTCATTTTATTGTTTCCGCTGTTACCCACTCGCCGGGAACTATTATTTCTTCTTCTGTTTCCCTTTCTTCATAAAGGTCTATCAATGTTTTTGCCGTAGAATAACCAATCATATACGGGTTTTGTGAAACTGTTCCCAGAAGCGGAGATTTGCTGTCGCTTTTCAGCCATTCATATATCTTTTCTCCTGTATCAAAGGCGGCAAATTTAACGCCGTCATACTTTCCGTCAGTTGATTGAACTGCATCTGCACATTGAGTTGCGGCAGTCAGGTTTGTGCAGAAAATCATCCTTGCATCCTTTTCGAAAAGATATTCCAAAGCTTCCTTATACGCATTGTTTGCTTCGGAAGGCTTGATTTCAATAATAATTTCGCATTTTCCCTTTGTGTCTGCATTGGATTCGACAAGCTTATATAATGTATCCTTGAAACCATTTCCCCTGTCATTAGCACAAACGCTGTTCTCGTGTTGAACAACACCTACAACATACTTGTCAGAAGCGGCAATGTCGTTTCTTATTACCTTATACACATTTTCAGCGGCAATAGCGGCATTATCATAGTTGCTTGCTTTGACAAATGACTTCAAGGGATTCTGAGAGGAAGAGTTGATATATTCCAGATCACCGGATTGAAGTCCGGAGTCAAACTGAACAACATTTATTCCCTTAGAATAAGCTTCCTCAAGTTGGTCGGTAAAACCATCTGCTATTGTTGCCATTCCAATTCCGACAGGGTTTGAGGAAAGCAATGTGCTGACTATTTCTCTTTGCTTCGGCAGATAAGAAGCATCCTCGCTCTCAGTGCCTCTGCAAATAACATTATATCCGAGTTCATCTCCTGCGGCAATTGCTCCACGGGTTACTTCATCCCAGAATTCATTGCCCTCGGATTTCATGGCAAGGCATATTGTTTTCTTTTCATCAGTATTTTGCATGGCTGATGAATTGTTATCAACTTTAATTCCTATTGTGAATAAAGCAACGAGCTGGGCAAAGGAAAGAATATAAGAAATAATGCGGATAACAGCACGGTTTTTGGAGCTGAAAAGCTTGAATTTTTTGGATTTTCCTTTGTTGGTCTTTTCGGTCAGAACAGCGACCACAACAATAATACCGCTGATAGCATAAGTGACATATGTTGAATTAATTGAAACATTCAACTTGGCAAGAGAGAAATTAAGTCCGCTCCTGATGATAACAAGCATTATGGAGCCTAACACGCTGCCAAACACACTTGCAAATCCGCCGATTGCCGATGTTCCGCCTATGTAAACGCCCGCAATGGCGTCAAGCTCCATGCCGTTGCCTGTTGCAACAGTGACCGTAGCAAAGGATGAAGTCCAGAAAACAGCGGCAACTCCCGCCATAAAGCCGGAACCGACATACCCTAAAATTTTATATTTATCAACATCAACGCCGGAAATGCGTGTTGCCTTTTCGCAGCTTCCTATGGAGATAAGATAACGGCCGAATTTCGTTTTTCTGTAAATGACAAATATAATAAGTGAGAACAGGATAACCCAAAGAAAACTCATCGAAACGCCGTTATTTGAAGAAAAAATTCTGTTATACCATGTTCCCGAAGGATAAAGAACGGTCGGCGTGTTTGCGAAAATTGCCGTTGCTCCTCTTACAAACATCATTGTGCCGAGGGTAGCGATAAAAGGCTGAATATGTCTTTTTGCAATCAGCAATCCGTTTATCAATCCTATAAGCGATGCAAATAATATCATTATCGGAATAACCGAAGCAAGAGGAAGACCCAGACTGTATAATTTTCCTGCGAAGACTGCCGAGCCGATGCAAACAGCACCGACGGACAAATCTGTTCCACCCATGGATATGGGCATCAGAACACCTAATGACAGCATGGCATAAGGTGCAAGGTTTTGCCCTAAGCTGATCAGATTGAACTTATTAATAAAGTTCGGATTAACGGAAGTGAACAACAGTGCAAGGAGCAAAATTCCGAGAATAATGCTGCTAAGGTCTCTTGTGTTTCTTCTTGGTGAGTTCAATTTATCAATTAATGTTTTCATATATTCTCTCCGGTAGCAAATTTCATTATTCTTTCCTGGGTAGCATTTTCTATGCTTAATTCGCCCGATATTTTTCCTTCCCACATAACAAGAATACGGTCGCAATTATCAAGCAACTCTTCTGTTTCAGATGAAATAACAATTACGGAATGGCCGCTTTTTGCAATATCGGCAATATTCTGATAAATTTCATCCTTTGCCCCAACATCAATTCCCTTGGTCGGCTCATCGAAAATGAAAATCTGGCAATCGTTCAACAACCAACGGGCAATTATCACCTTTTGTGCGTTTCCTCCGGAAAGCGATGAAATGGGTGCATGAGGGTCTGAATATTTTGTTTTAACCTTTGAATTGAGTTCAACGGAATCCTTCAGCATTTTTTTGTCATCAAGAATAAAGAATTCCTCATATCTTTCAAGACTGCTGATTACCGTGTTTCCGATAATTGAGCGTTGCGGAATCAGCCCTTCTCCGTTTCTGTCTTCGGATAAATAACAAATTCCGTTTTTGATGGCATCCTTAGGCGAATTTATTTTCGCCTCCTTGTTGTTGATAAAGACCTTGCCGGATAATTTCGGAATAATTCCGCAAATTGATTTAGCTGTTTCGGTTCTGCCCGAGCCGACAAGACCTGCCAAGCCGAGAATTTCTCCTTTTCTTAAGGAAAAGCTCACATTTTCAGGCAGGGGACTCGCCGAAACATTCTGAACCTCAAGAACAATCTCCGCATTTTCCGGCACGGAGCTTGCAGTTTTTTTGCCGCTCTTTATTTCGTGACCTGCCAACAAACTTATGAGTTCGTTCTTTTCACTTGATGAAGTTTGCAGTGTCCTGATATATTTACCGTCTCTCATAACCGTAATCCGGTCTGAAATAATGAACAATTCTTCAAGTCTGTGTGAGATGTAAATTACGGAAACGCCTTTATTTTTTAATGAACGGATAATTTCAAAAACTTTTTGAGTCTCCCTTTCTCCAAGTGCCGTGGTAGGTTCATCCAGAATCAGCAATTTAACATTGAACGAAAGTGCTTTGGATATTTCAACCAGCTGTTGCTGAGCTAATGATAAATCACCCATTTTTGTGCTTGGTGAGAATTCTGCACCTATCTGTTCCAGAAAACAAACTGCGTTTTTCTCCATTTGCTTATCGTCAATAAAAAAGCCTTTGGTCGGTTCTCTGCCAACAAACATATACTGAGCAACAGTCAGCTCCGGAACCGAACAGATTTCCTGATGAATAAGGATAATGCCGAAACTCTGCATATTGCCGTATTTTTGCGGATTAATTTCTTTTCCATCATAAACTATTTTGCCGGAATCATAGTCAAGCTCTCCGCAAAGAATTTTCATCAAAGTAGATTTGCCCGCACCGTTTGCCCCGATAAGAGCATGAACCTCTCCTTGCTCAACGGTCAGGTTTGCCCCATCCAATGCTTTAACGCCATCATATGATTTAACAATATTGTTCATTGAAACAATGTCAGCCAATCTTATTCCCTCCTCTGAAGCCCCGAAACATTATTCCGTAAAGAGATGATAATTCAGATTCATCATCAACTCTTTATTGCCTCTCTGTGACCATAGTATATTACAAAACGAAAATTATAATTATATTTTACCACATAAGACAGTGCAAGAAAAGATATTGATTGAAAAATTTTTGCATTTTTACAGAAATACCCACCGAAAGAAGAAGAACGCTTCGTTTCAGTGGGCATTTTGTCTTAAACCTTATCATGCAAAAACTTCGGAAAATCAAAATTGACAGCTTTAAGAATTTGTCAAATCGGAATAATGATTTGTGAGATATACACTCCCGATTTTTCTACGGTATCCAATTCGCCTTTATATTTTGAGGCAACATCTCTGATGATTTTCAGGCCATATCCGTGTGCCTTGTCATTTTCCGCAATTTGGTTTCTCTTTCCTATCGGATTCACAGAAGAAATAAACAAAGAATTCTCATCCGATGTAATTCTGAAAATAATCTTTTTTTCCTCTTCTGCAGAATCCGTTGCCTTGATTGCATTGTCAAGCATATTTGTGGCAATCTTACAAAGGTCTGTTTTCTCAAGAATTGAAAATTTATCTGTTGAAACGGAAAATTCAGTCTGAATATTCCTGCTTCGGCAGATGTTTGCTTTTATTGAAAGAATCGCATTCAGAAGATTATCTGAACAATACACCTCATTTTTTATATTCTGAATATCAGCCTGCAGTTTTTCATATAGTTCGTTTGCGATTTCTTTATCATTCAGATTGTTGCTGTGAATCATTGCCCCTATAACTTCTGCAATATTTGCCATATCATGACGGATTTTTCTTGTCTGCTCACTGTTTTCTTCTATTTCAGCATAATAGTCAGCATAAAGCGATTGCTTATATTCATAAAGCTCAATATCCTTTTGCATTGCAACGCTCTTTGAAGCTCTGTTCATAACATAAACCATCAGAATATCCGTTAAAAAAAGAATCATTCCGATTATCACAAACAAAAGTATATAAAAAGTGTTCTTTTCAATATTAAATCCGTACCTGGAATTTTCTTCGAAAACATCATTTCCAAAAAAGAAAGCTTCCATACAGAATGAAATAACCATGTGAGAAAAAACAAGTAAACCGATTCCCAAAATCGTAAAACGGTTGTTTTCCGTTCCGAACACTTGCTTTCTTCTTGCAATAAAAATAATAAGGTAACCCATTGCAAGAACAATATTGAACATAACCATATATGAAATATCCGGATTGGTTATATCTCCGCTGAGCAAAGCATACACAGCAAGAGATATAAAATTAACAGCGAATGAAATTGCATAGTTTATCAGATATTCCAATATTTTCTTTTTCAGATTATCCCTATACATTGTAATGGAGAAAACAAAAGAATAAATTATTGCAGATGAGGATGAAACAATCGGGTTCATTCCCGGGATGGTCTGCTTCATCAAAGCAAGAAAAGTAAACGGAACAACGAGCAAGATAAATGTCAGATACTTATTGTATTTGCACTTCAAAGAAAGATGCAAGAAAGCCATCTGAATAAAACACATTGGTATATTCAAAAGCAGAAAATTTCTCAGACTCATATCAGAACGCCGCCCCTGTATCTATTATATTTTTCAATAGCCTCATTTTTATATGTTCGGCTAATATTTATTTCTTCTTTATTGATGAGAACAAACGTCATCAACCTGCGGCAGGAAATATATTTCAGATTAACAAGATAACTCTTGTGGCATCTGACAAACTGCTTTTCAAACTGTTTCTCAACATCATCAAGCTTTCCGACCACTTCGGCAACTCCGCCCGTTGTGTGAATTTTCAGCACCTTTTTGCTGCTTTCGATAAAGATAATATTATTTTTGTGAAATTCAGTCTTATGACCATAAACAGAACTGCAAAAATAATCTTCGTTTGATTGATTCATTGCTTTGTCAATGTATGCATAAACCTTCTCTTTTCTGATTGGTTTATCAATGAACCCCATTGCCGAGAGTGACAAAAATACATCCGTCACTTTTTCAGGATAACCCGAAATAAACACCAGATGCATTTCAGGATATTTCTGTTGAAGATAACATCCGAGATTGATTCCATTATCATCTTTTATCTGAATATCAACAAACGCAATATCCGCTCCGGAAACATTCACTTTTTCTTCAATTATTTCGCTGATCGAATTTGCGGTTACAATATCAGCTTCATATCTTTCTGAAATAGTTGAAAACAAATTATCAACTATGCTTTTTTCATCATCAACAACAAGAATCTTCAATAAAACACATCCTGACTTTTCCGAACTGCCTTTTATAGTATAACAGAAATCAGTCATTTGTCAAATAATACCTATGATTAAAATACATAAACCAAAGGAAGGCGAGCAATTCCAGCCGTTACATAGGATAAACCAAAAATATTGTGATTCAGGTTTGATAGAAAATAACAAGGAAGTGTATTTGTCGTAAAAAAAACAACGCATCCGAAGAAATCTCTTTTGAAGAAGAAACTCGGATACGTTGCATTTGGCGCCCCAAATAGGACTCGAACCTATGACACCGCGGTTAACAGCCGCGTGCTCTACCGACTGAGCTATTAGGGCAAAGATGAAAATTAAAAAAAGTGTCGGCGTCGACCTATCTTCCCGGGCCGCTTCCAGCCAAGTATTTTCGGCACTGTTGAGCTTAACTACCGTGTTCGGGATGGGAACGGGTGGACCCTCAACGTCATCAACACCGACTAATATATCGTAACGCATTATTCGTGCGTTATCAGCTCTTTGTGGTGACCCGTAGCGGATTCGAAC
>DCII01000049.1 GCA_002315935.1 Ruminococcaceae bacterium UBA1730 | reverse complement strand
TAATGGGTAGCCTCCTACTCGATTTCTTATTTCAGTATCTTTTCGCCGTCAAAGCAGAACATTCCCCAGCCGTCGCCGCTCTTGTTGCCTGCGGCAAGCCAGTCGGTATAGGCTTTCTGCAAAGCGGTGTCCCTCGGAAGCTCATTCACGGGAAGATCGGCATATTTGCCGTAAATTCGCCAGCCGTCATGGAATTCATCCTGCGTTGCGGAAAACGGAATAACGAAATCATCCATGAATTCAAGGATATGTGAATTCTTCGGAAGAAACTTTTTATGTTCGGGGTAAAGAAGCCACGAGCCGCAGGAAAAAAGAACGGGTTTTCCGTGAAATTCCTTTTTGTAAAATTCATATGCCTTCTTATATGAAGCTATTCTGACATCCTCGGTCAGACTGATTCCAGAAGACGGAATATGGAAGCCTATGGTCATGTCGCCGTATTTAACCTTTCTCCCACAAGCAAGGGTATAAGGCTTTTTGTCCCTGTATCTGCTGTGTTCATACTGAAATCTTCCGAGAGCAAAACGACGCATTTCAAAAAATCCGTTGAACCAGCCTGCAACGAAGGTTCCACAGACCTCCTTGACATTCATACATTCAAGAAGCTTGTATCGCAAATCATCCATTGTGTCCCAGAAAATATCTTCGCTTATGTCTTTCTTTTTGTATCTTTCCTTAAGAATCGGAGTGCAGTTGAGCAGAAAAATCATATCAAGAGTATAGGGTGAAACGCCGTATTTTTCTGCGAGAGAATCAACCTTTTTCAGCCTTGAATGAATGTTGCCGGCAAACGGATACATATAGCTTTTCACAAGCTTATCCATTGCCTTGCCGAAATTCTTTTCATTATCAAGTCTTTTTTCAACGGCGGTGAAGCAGTCTATTGCTTCCTGAGGAAAATTGATTTTTTTCATAAAATTCTGAATGTATTCGTTGTTATGCACCTGAAAAGCTCCTTTTTGTTAATGAAAAAAGATTATCATATATTTTTCAACAATTCAACGGTTTTATTATATTTATTATTGAAATGTTTTTTCTTATGGGTTATAATAAATTGCAATATTTAGAAAAGAGGTCACACTATGGAAAAATACGCAAGATTTAAATATATGCCCTGTCTTCCTCTCGGCAAAGACGGCAAAAGAGTTACCGCTTCAAGGGAGCATATAGATGTTTCCCGTGCGGCGGCGGCAGAGGGGATTGTTCTTCTGAAGAACGAAGATAACGCTCTTCCTCTTGCAAGAGGGGAAAAGCTTGCTCTTTTCGGCAAGGCAACAATAGAATATGTCAAGGGCGGCGGCGGAAGCGGAGATGTTAACTGCCCCTATATTTCGGGCATCTATGAGGGCTTTGCAATGAAAGAGGATGAGGGCAAGGTCAGCGTTTATATGCCGCTTATCGACTTTTACAGAAGCTATGTCAAAGAGGGTCAGAAGAGTGTTCTGACCGAGGAGCAGATAAATGCAAACTGGGATATAGTCAACAACATGAAATTCTGCCAGCTCCGTGACGATATGACCTATGATACATTCGCAGGAATGCACGTCAAGGAAACCGATGTTCCCGAGGAGCTTGTTGATGCGGCGGCAAAGGAATGCTCAACCGCAATCTTCACTCTCAGCAGATTTTCCGCAGAGGGAACAGACAGAAGAGCTGTCGGCGGAGACTATTATCTTTCTGATATAGAAAAAAACCTTCTTTCAAGGCTCACCGATAAATTTGAAAAGGTTATTATCGTTGTCAACAGCGGAGCACAGATTTGCTGTGAAGACTTTGCGAATAATGATAAAGTCAAAGCGGTTCTCTTTGCGTGGCAGGGCGGCATGGAGGGAGGAATTGCAATTGCGGAGGTTCTCTGCGGCGATGTCAACCCCTCGGGCAAGCTTCCCGACACCGTAACCACAACATATGATGCCTATCCATCAAAGGATGAGCAGGCTGAATCCTTTGATTTCTGCACCTACAGCGAGGACATTTATGTCGGATACAGATATTTCAGCACCATTCCCGGAATGAAAAAATATATCCGCTATCCCTTCGGATTCGGTCTTTCGTATACGAAGTTTGAAATCAGTGGCGTTATTGCAGGCGAATCAAAGGGCACGGTAACGGTTGCCTTCAATGTTAAGAATGTCGGCAGGGTCGCAGGTAAAGAGGTTGTTCAGGTTTATTATTCTGCTCCGCAGGGCAAGCTCGGCAAACCTGCAAAGGCTCTTGCAGGCTATGCAAAAACAAAGCTTCTTGCTCCCGGCGAAAAGCAGACTCTTGCAATTTCTTTTGATCTTTACACAATGGCAAGCTTCGATGACCTCGGCAAGATTTCAAAGGCTTCTTATGTTCTTGAGAGGGGAGCATATCAGCTCTTTATCGGCAATTCCTCTGAAAGCCTTGAGAAAATTGCATTTGAATATGTTGCGGAGAATGACATTATTCTTCAGAAGCTTTCATCATTCTGCACTCCCTATGAGCTGAAAAAGCGTCTTCTTGCAGACGGCTCATTCGAAGAGCTTCCGCAGGAAAAGCGTGAAATGATGTATGAAGCACCCGTTGTTGCTCCGTATAATCATACTGAAACAAGCATTCAGTTCGATAAGGTCGGCGAAGAAATTTCGCTCGATGATTTCATCAATCAGATGACGGTTGATGAAATGATTCGCATTGTCGGCGGTCTTCCGGCTCGTGGCGTTTGCGGAACCGGTTTTCTCGGAGATGTTGAAAGGCTCGGAATTCCCGGAGTTCCTGCCGCAGACGGACCTGCCGGTCTTCATCTGAACAGGAAAACGGGCGTTGCAACAACCGCATTCCCGTCTTCAACCTGCCTTGCGGCTTCGTGGAACGAGGAGCTGATTTATAATGTCGGCAGAGTTGCCGCTGAGGAAATCAGAGAGAATAACATCGGCGTATGGCTTGCTCCTGCGGCAAATATCCACCGCAATCCTCTCTGCGGAAGAAACTTTGAATATATGTCCGAGGACCCTGTTCTTGCAGGCAAGCAGGTTGCCGCAGAAATCAGAGGTATTCAGTCGCAGAAGGTTGCCGTTTCGCTCAAGCATTTCGCCTGCAACAATAAAGAGCCGAACCGTTATAGAAATAATTCAATTCTTTCCGAAAGAGCTTTGAGAGAAATTTATCTCAAGGTATTCGAAATTGCGGTCAAGGAAGCGAAGCCGCTCACGATTATGTCTTCATATAATCTCATCAACGGCACTCACACCTCGGAAAACTGGGAGCTTCTTACGGGAATTCTTCGCAGAGAATGGGGATATGAGGGCGTTATCGAAACCGACTGGGATGTTGTCAGCGGTCATACGGGCGAGCTTCTTGCAGGAAGCAACATCAAAATGCCAAGGGGTGTTCCCGATGAGCTTAAAAAAGCTCTTGAAGACGGTATAATTTCAACCGACCACCTCAAGGCTTCGGCAATAAGAATTCTTAATATGTTCACAAAAATAGGTGAATGATATAACATAATCGGTGTAGAATTTGTGTGTGATAAAAACAGTCATGAATAGAATGGTTTTGGAAACGGAAAGACTGATTCTGCGTGAAATGAACCAAGATGATTTTGATGCTCTTTATGCGGTTCTTGCGGATTCAGACATTATGCAGCATTATCCATATACATTTGATGAAGCAAGAGTCAGAGGTTGGATAGTCAGAAACGAAGAAAGATACAGGGTTTTCGGATTCGGTCTGTGGGCGGTCTGCCTTAAGGAAACGGGCGAAATGATTGGAGACTGCGGACTGACAATGCAAAATATTCATAATTTCATCAGACCCGAAATAGGTTATCACATACGCAAGGACCATCAGAGAAGAGGCTATGCAAAGGAAGCGGCAACCGCCGTGCGTGACTGGGCGTTTACTAATCTTCCGTTTGGCGAAATATATTCTTATATGAAATATACAAACATCCCGTCTGCACTTACTGCACAGTCATGGGGATGCAGATTTGTTGAAGAATACGAAGACGGAGAAAACGAAATAACGAAGGTCTATGCAATCTCAAGAGAAGAATGGAACGCAGCGAAGACCTCTTCAATTGACAAATTATGAGCAACTACACATAAAGTATATGACATATAGTCGGAGGAAATAAAAATGGCTTGTTTTGCAGCTCCCGCAGCCGAGGCGATTATTGTTGCCGCTGCATCAAAAATAATTGAAAAAAATGAAAACAAAAGTGAAGAAATTGAGGTTTCGTTTGACGGAATCAATGTTGAATCCGCTCATAAAATCCCGTTTTCGAGGAAGCTCCGTTGGCTCTCGTTTATCCAGCTCGGCGGTGCAGTTCTTCTTATGTTTGAACATATCTGGCACGGCGAAATAGTTCCGTTCTTCCCGTTCCTGACTGCCGCATCTGACACGGTAAGTCTCGGTCAGATGCTCTATGAAATTGCAACAACAGGCGTTGCAATGGCAGTTTTCACAACCGCAATCTGGCTCGTTATGCTCGGCGTTTCTGCTGTTATCGAAAAAAGAGCAATAAGAGAAGCCAAGGCAATCAGCAAAACAAAGTGATAAAATCATGACATTGCTTGTTTCAGTTTTTGCCGCCGTAACGGTGACAGCAATATGGTATAAAAATGCACCGGAAAGCAAAATGAATCTCGGTCTTCTCTGCTGGATGTTCTGGGGAGCATCGGCAATGTGGTTCGTTGACGCAATTGTTGAATATCTTGACATTGGGTCGGAATATTTCAATCCTGCTCCTGCGGATATGCTCAATGACCTGTTTCTCGGTCTTTCGGTTGTTGCACTTGCACTCGTTATTTGGATAATCGTTCTTCTTATCAAGGACCCGAAGGGCGTTATCAAATCAAAAATATTCAGAAAATGACCTGCAAAGCGGTCCTGCTTTTCGGCAGGGTCGCTTTTAAAATGAGGTAACATGAATATCGGTGAATTCTTTATGCAGAATAAGAAAATTGCCATCGCTTTTTCGGGCGGTGTTGATTCGGCGTATCTTCTTTATGAAGCAAAGAAAAGCAACTGTGATATTACTGCATACTATATTAAATCTGCCTTTCAGCCTGATTTTGAATTGCAGGATGCAAAACGCCTTGCCGATGAGCTGGCTGTAAGAATGAAAATAATTGAAATTGATGTTCTCTCGGATGAACAAATTCGAAGCAACCCGAAAAATCGCTGCTATTTCTGCAAAAGAATGATGTTCGAAGCAATCTGCCGTGAGGCGGCGAAGGACGGTTATTCTGTTATTGCAGACGGCACGAATGCCTCGGATGAAGAAAATGACAGACCCGGAATGAAGGCAATCCGTGAATTATCAATCCGTTCTCCGCTCAAGGAATGCGGACTTACGAAATCTGAAATACGAAGAAAATCCGAAAATGCAAGACTTTTCACTTTTGATAAGCCTGCTTATGCCTGCCTTGCAACAAGGATACCCTGCGGAACCGCAATCACGGCAGAAAAGCTTGACAGAACGGAAAAATCGGAAAAATTTCTTTTTTCGCTCGGATTCAAGGATTTCAGAGTGAGGGAAAAGGATAACTGTGCAAGGCTCGAAATCGGCAAAAGTGAGCTTTCGCTTTTTGAAAATAATAAGCGGAAAATAATTTCAGAATTAGAAAAATATTATATTTCGGTGTTGCCGCAGGTGGGGGTCAGATAATGCAGAGCGAAACAAAAAAGATTCTTGAGGATTTGCAGAGCGGAAAAATATCCGTTGATGAAGCTCTTCTCAAAATAAAAACAGCTCCGTTTGAGGATATTGGCTTTGCCAAAATTGACCTGCACAGAAAGGTTCGGCAAGGTACGGCGGAGGTTATTTACGGAGAAGGCAAAACCGCAGAACAGATTTCTTCCATTGCTGAAAAAATGAAAGAAAACGGTCAGAACACCATTCTGATAACAAGGCTTTCCGAAGAAAAGGCTGATAAAATCAACGATCTTGAATATAAAAAAATTGCAAGAGTCGGAATAATCGGAGATATTCCCGAACCGAGCGGAATCGGAACAATAGTTGTTGCAACGGGCGGCACGAGCGATATTCCCGTTGCGGAGGAGGCGGCAATAACTGCTGAGGTTCTCGGCAACCGGGTAACAAGGCTTTATGATGTAGGCGTTGCAGGTCTTCATCGTCTGCTCTCCCACAAGGAAGAAATCATGTCGGCAAGTGTGATAATTGCTATTGCCGGAATGGAGGGTGCTCTTGCAAGTGTTATCGGCGGTCTTGCCGATTGTCCCGTTATTGCAGTCCCGACAAGTGTCGGATATGGGGCGGCATTTGAAGGACTTTCTGCACTTCTCTCAATGTTGAATTCATGCGCGAGCGGAGTTTCGGTTGTCAATATTGATAACGGCTTCGGTGCAGGATATATGGCAAATATGATAAATCATATGGAGGATAAAAAATGAGGACGTTGTATATTGATTGCCCTATGGGTGCGGCGGGAGATATGCTCACCGGTGCATTGCTTGAGCTGATTCCTTCGCCGGATAAATTCATTGAAAAAATGAATAATATCGGTCTTAAGGGAATTGCTGTTTCAAAAAAAGAGAGCGAAAAATGCGGAATAAAGGGTACGCATATCAGTGTTAATGTCAACGGTAAGATTGAAACAGAGCATATGTTTGACACCGGCGAACAGGATGAGGATAATCCCTCATTCAAGAAATTCGAGCCTGAACATCATCACCACCATCATCACCACCATCACAGCCATAGTGATTATCATCACCATGACGAGCATCATCACGGGGAACATCACCATGAGGAATACCATCAGAGCGAAAGCCTTCATGAACACAGCCACAGCTCCTTGGATGAAATCAAGGAGACGATTAGGAAGCTTGATATTCCCGAAAATGTTAAAAAAGATATAATCGAGGTCTATGTCCTTATTGCCGAAGCTGAAAGTAAGGCTCACGGTAAGCCTGTTTCGGAAATCCATTTCCATGAAGTCGGCACTATGGATGCTATTGCGGACATAACTGCGGTGTGCCTTCTGATTAATGAAATCGGTGCAGACAAGATTGTTGTTTCTCCGATTCATGTCGGCTCGGGAACGGTCAGATGTGCTCACGGTATTTTACCTGTTCCTGCCCCTGCAACCGCTTATATTCTCAAGGGTTGTCCCATATACGGCGGAAAAATCAACGGAGAGCTTTGCACTCCGACCGGTGCAGCTCTGCTCAGGCATTTCGCATCATCCTTCGGAGATATGCCGAGAATGAACGTTTCTTCTGTCGGCTACGGAATGGGAAGCAAGGATTTTGAAATCGCAAATTGCGTCAGGGCCTCTCTCGGAGAAAGCATTGACATATCCGATTCGGTTTCCGAATATGTTTTTACGGTTGATGATATGACCGCCGAAGACATAGGATATTCAATTGAAGCTCTTCTTGAAAACGGAGCTCTTGATGTTTATGCCGTTCCGGCTGTTATGAAAAAGAGCAGACCCGGCCATGAAATCCATGTTATCTGCAAATCGGAAGACAGTGGAAAGCTTATTCAGCTGATTTTCAAGTTCACATCAACTATCGGAATCAGAGAAATTGTTTCAAGAAGGTATGTTCTTGACAGACATATAGAAGAGGTTGAAACGAAATACGGAAAAATCCATGTGAAGGTTTCAAGCGGATACGGCGTTAGGAAAGTCAAACCGGAATACGATGATATTTTAAAAATTACAAAAGAAAAAAATCTCTCTCCCGAGGAAATCAGAAAAGAGATTGAATGAAACGAAAGAGCTTTGCCGCAATGACAAAGCTCTCATTTTATGTTTTATTTTGTTTCGCCTTGGTCAAGGTCGTATCGGAAGAGATAGGCAATTGCACAGTTTTCATTGCCCTTATTTGAGCAGTCGGCAAAATAACCGTCATCTGAATTTGAAATTCCGCAGAGATAAACCGTTTTTGTTCCATCGCCGCAGATGCCTCTTGCTGTGTCGGAGTTGCCGCCGCCGAACGATGTAACAGTCTGCTTTTCGCCATATTCGGAAAGAATATAAACATATGAATCATAGTTGCCGGAATTGCTCAGGAAGTCTCTGTTTGAAGAGGTTGTGTAACCCGAAACCGCATATCCTCCGGGAATGCACGTTACGCCTGTTATGTAATCGCTTTCGTATCCGATAAGAGTGGTAAGCCATTCGGTTTTACCGTTAGGAGCAATTTTGAGCACTGCACCGTCCATGGTTCCGGGCATACCGCCGTTATGGAAGCCGTTGAACAGATCGGAGTTGGTTCCGTCTGAAGCGGTGCAATACTGACCTGCAACGATACAGCCGCCATCGTTTGTGACTGCAATTGAAGTTAATTCAGTTGAACCTGCACCTTTGAATCCCTTAATCCATACCAAAGTACCGTCGGGGGCGTATTTAACTACTGCGGTTGATTTTCCCTTCTCCTTAAGTCCTTCAACGAGCGAATAATCGCCTGTTGCGGCGTAAACGGAAATTGTTGCGTAAATATAACCCGAAGAGGCAACTGCAATTTCGTCTGTTGCACTGTGCATAGTTCCGCTGAAAGCCTTTTTCCAAAGAACATTGCCGTCTTCATCATACTTAAAGATGAATGATGAAATCTTATTCGAGGTGATGTCCTTGAAGTCGCCGTCTTCAGATGTTGTTTTTCCGCCGATTACGAAACCGCCGTCAGGAGTTGCGGCAACAGAATAAATCATATCCGACTTGCTGCCGCCTATAATCTTAAGCCATTCTCTTTTGCCGTTTTTCGAATACTTAACAACTATTCCTTCAACGGTATTCTGGCACTTATATTCCGAAGCGGGAGCAATATCGCTTGATTTTGTGTAGCCGACAGCAACTATGCTTCCGTCTGAAAGAACGGAAACATTTTCGAAGTTTGTAACATCTGATTTTCCTTCGTTGACGTGCCACATTTCTTTTCCGTCTTTGTCGAATTTTGAAATAAGGGCAACATTTGTTGCCGCTGTTTCGGCATCATCGGATTTGAATGAAACGCCGACACAGACAACTCCGTCTTCTGCAAGAGCATTATTGACGAATGTATCGTTTGATTTAGAACTGTATGTTGCTTTCCATGAGCAGTTTGCGGTTTTTGTGCGAACAAGGGTTGTGCCCATAGGTGCAACATAATTGGGATTTGAGGTTAAAGCGGTATCTCCGTTTGAATTGGCTTTACCCTGATTATTATTATTGTTGTTTCCGTTGTAATTTGTCAGACCGTTCAGATTGTTTTGCATCTGATGTTTGACAATGCTGACAGAGCCGTCATTATTTGAGAATAGCTTCATTCCGTTTTTTTCAGCGGCTTCTTCAAGCTTTTTCTTATCCTCTGCCGAAACATTGTTAAGGTCGGCAACGCTTGCTTCTTCAAGAACCTTCTTTTTTTCCTCATATGAAGCTTCTGCGTATGAAGGGTCCTTGACAACAGGATTTCCCTGCTCGTTTTTTTCAATTGTGTAGCCCTTCTGCTCTGCAAGAGCCTCAACCTTTTTGAGCTGTTCGGCAGTAAGCGAACTGAGGTCACCGTTGAAATCCTTTGCTTCGTCGCCGAGAGCTTCCTTAACTATATCTGCAAGCTCAACCGTGCCGATGGTAACAGGCTCGTAGGTGCTGTCAACGCCGGGATACCAGCTTTCATCGGGAGAAATTTCAGTTGGATTCTGCGAATCGTTCTTGTTTTTACAGGCTGAAAATACCGAAAGAAGAAGAACGAGGCAGGTAACAATCGCAATAGCCGATGTTGTTTTTTTCTTCATATGAACATCTCCTTGTTGTAATATTATATTACATTATGTATGTTATCACAGAATTCGGCTAAAATCAACTGTTTTGAACTTTGCAGAATGAAATTTAACAATTGATTAAAAAACACTTTATTTTATCTTCACTTAAGACTATAATAATTAAGAAATAAATACAACAAAGAAACGGAACATGAAAATGACAGAAAAACAAATTGCTCTTGCCGCCGTTGAGGTGCTTGAAAGGAAATACCCCGATGCACTCTGTTCGCTGAATGCGGAAAATCCCCTGCAACTGATTATTGCCACCAGACTTTCGGCACAATGCACAGATGCAAGGGTCAATCTTGTTACTCCTGCTCTTTTTGAAAGATATAAAACGGTTGAAGACTTCGCCGCTGCCGATGTTCATGAGGTTGAAGAATACATACATTCATGCGGATTTTTCAGAGCAAAGGCGAAGGATATTGTTGAAATGTGTAGGATGATGATTGATAAATATCATTCCGAAGTGCCCGATACAATTGAAGAACTGACTTCGCTTCCGGGAGTCGGGAGAAAAACAGCAAATCTGATTATGGGCGATGTGTACGGCAAGCCTGCCGTTGTTGCCGACACTCATTTAATCAGAATTTCAAACCTGCTCGGGTTGGTTGATACCAAAGACCCTCTGAAGGTTGAAATGAAGCTTCGAAAGCTTCTTCCGCCCGAAAAAAGCAATGATTTTTGCCACCGATGTGTGCTTCACGGCAGGGATACCTGCATTTCCGGCAGACCGAAGTGCGATGAATGTGAAATGAATTCATTCTGTGGGTTCATGAAAAAGAAGAAAAAAGAAAAATAAGTCCGCTCAATGCGGCTCCTCCGAAGGCGGCGGCACCGAGACTTATGGCTGAACGGATTTTGTTTTTGCGAAGTCTTTCTGCCGGCGGAATGCCTGCACTCTGTGCAATTGCAGATGCCCTCTCTTTAAGCTCGCCGTCACTTACAGCTGAAAATTCCGGTTTGATGAAAAACAGCACTCTTTCAAAATATTCACATCTTGTCTGCGTTATTTCAACAACCTGTCTGTTGACACCTTTTATCAAAAAATTATTCCCCCTCTGAAAGCTCTTAGCCTGCAAATATCACTTCTATTTTTGACAGAAAAAGGTCTGTTTATTCTGACGGAAATAAGAACATTAATTGCCTGCTTTTTATGCCGTTTTTTGTGTGCAATAAAGTCGGTTATACGCTCTGTATAACGAGTTATACCGCAAAAAAAGTGGATAACTGCGTGGATAAAGTGAAAAACCATGCTGTAAAACGGTCTCGGAGCTTCAAAATGGGTGGATAACAGAGCAACGGTGTCAATATGACTATACTCTCGGTTGTAATTTCTTTACATAGTTTGACGAAATAAAATATAGAAAAAAATAATTTGTTCAGGGATGAAAAAATATGACGGAAATTGTCACAAAAAACAGAAATACGGTTGTGAAATGCGACTGCCTTGATGCAGGTCTTTCGCTTGACTGCGGTCAGGCATTCAGATGGAAAATGAATGAAAACGGTCTTTGGCATGGAGTTGCGTTCGGCACTGCGTTGACTCTCTCCCAAAGCGGAAATGAAATTACATTTTATGATACAGATTCGGAAACCTTTGAAAGAATCTGGAAGTCTTATTTTGATCTCGACAGGGATTATTCCGCCGTTTGCAAAAGGCTTGAAAGTGACAGATACATGAAGCAGGCGGTCAATGAATTCCCCGGCATTAGAATTCTGAGGCAGGAGCCGTGGGAGGCACTTTGCTCCTTCATCATTTCGCAGAATAACAATATTCCGAGAATCAAGGGTATAATTGAACGCCTTTGCGTTTCTCTCGGAAATGACCTCGGAGAAGGGGATTATTCCTTTCCTGACGCCGAAACGGTTGCTTCGGCGGGCATTGAGGCTCTCGCTCCGATAAGAGCGGGCTTCAGAGCAAAATATATAATTGATGCCGCTGAAAAGATGGCATCGGGTGAAATTGATGTTGATAAAATCATAAGCTCAGACCTCGAAACGGGCAGAGATGAACTGATAAAAATCAAGGGCGTCGGCGAAAAGGTTGCACAATGTGCCCTGCTTTACGGTTTCGGAAAGGTTGATGCTTTTCCGATTGATGTCTGGGTGAAGAGAATAATGGCAGAAATGTATCCCGAGGGTTTGCCGGAATGTGCAAACGGAGTAAGAGGCATTGCCCAGCAATATCTTTTCCACTGGAGACGAAGCATGGATTAATTGATGAAGATAAAGAAACAGAGCTGTCACTTTCCGTGACAGCTCCGCTTTTTCGATTTCGATTATCAGAAGCCGAATTTTGTTTCAAGAAACTGTGAAACCGCAACCCAGATGGGGTTCCAGATAGGAGCGAACTTTGTAAGAAGCTCTGCGATAAAATCAAAGTTTAATGACTTGATGTCAAAATTGGCGACGGCATTCGCAATCGTCATGATAAGGTCCTGAAGACCCTGAGTTTCAATTCCCATAAAAAATGTCCCCCTTTCGTAATTTTTATGGATTTTGCATTTTCATTATATAACAACATAAAATGATTGTCAATAGTTAAAATGTAAACAAAAATTAACAAAAATGTAGATTATACACAGTATTTCTGAAATCTGTCAATCATTCCGACATCGGCGGTCAGCTCAAAATAGAGACCATCGGGTCTGTATTCCTCAACGGAAATTATGCTGTCTTTTCTCAAAACAGCGGCAGAAGCTCCGTCTGAATAGGGAATGAGCATCTTCGCTTTTGCTCTTGTCGGAGGAAGAGCCTTTGCAATTGCATCAAGAAGTTCATCAAGACCTTTTCCTTCAAGTGCCGAAATCATGACCGCTCCTGGTCTTCTGACAACATCCGCATCTGCTTCGGGAAGGTCACATTTGTTGAAAACGGAAATAACGGGCTTGCCGCCGCAGCCAAGCTCCTCAAGAAGGTCATCGGTGACCTCAAGATGAATTGAGCATTCCGGGTCGGAGGCGTCACAGACATTGAGGATAACCTTCGCAGAAACCGCTTCTTCAAGGGTTGATTTAAAGGCTTCAACAAGATTATGCGGCAGTCGGCGGATGAATCCGACCGTGTCAATGAGCATAACCTTTCTTCCGTCAGGCAGGGTGAGTGCTCTTGAAGTCGGGTCAAGGGTTGCAAAAAGCTTATCCTGTGCAAGCACACCGGCTTCGGTGAGCGTGTTCATAAGGGTTGATTTGCCTGCATTGGTGTAGCCGACAATTACAACGGTTTCAACGCCGTCTTTTTCTCTTCTTGCCCTTGCAAGACTTCTTCGCTTTTCGAGAGCTTCAAGCTCATCCTCAAGCGATTTGATTCTTCTTCTTATGTGGCGGCGGTCTGTTTCGAGCTTTGTTTCGCCGGGACCTCTTGTTCCGATTCCTGCACCGAGTCTTGAAAGCTTTGTGCCCTGACCCATAAGTCTCGGCAGGGAATACTTGAGCTGGGCAAGCTCAACCTGAAGCTTTCCTTCATTTGTTCTTGCTCTGTCTGCAAATATGTCAAGAATCAATGTGGTGCGGTCAACAACCCTTGTGTCGGTTGCCTTCTCAATATTCCGCAGTTGGGCAGGGGAGATTTCGCTGTCAACGATAACAAGGTCGGCCTCGTTGTTTTTGCAGAATTCTCCGAGCTCCTCGAGCCTGCCAGTTCCGAGAAATGTTGCGGAATCGGGTTTATCCCTCTTCTGCCACACTCTGCCGAGAACAACTGCACCTGCTGTTTTTGCAAGCTCTTCAAGCTCATCAAGAGATGATTCGCAATCATAATCGCCTGTGTCAACGGCAACGAGAACCGCCTTTTCCGGCTCTATTTTATTTTCGTGAAGTTCCATAATCTAACTTAGTTGATTTTAATTGAATCAGCCTTGATTATTGCTCCGCTTCCGCTGTAAGTTATTGTAACATTTGTGCCCTTGTTGAGGATAACAACTGTTTCGTCCTTTGAAGCGGAAATTGCGAAATAAGCATTATTTGAATCAAGCTTGATATAGTAGTAGCTTTCGCCGCCCTTGACGGCTGTTCTTATGTCGGCAACAACGCCTGTTGCTGTCAAAGCTTCAACTGCAGGAGCATCGGGATTGATATTGTTTTCGGGGTCAACAACATCATTCGGGTCAATGTCAACCTCAACACCGCTACCCTTGAGAGCTGTGATATAGGTTTCGAGACACTTTGAAAGGTTAGTGCCGTTTGCACCCATGTTGTTGTTGTTATACTGCTCAACATTGATAAGAGCATACTGCTGAACAATATCACTGCCGTTGGAAACATCCTTGAGCGAAAGGAAATAAGTGGGCTTTCCGCCGATGTTGAGAAGAAGCGGGAAGGTTGCCGTGTAACCGAGGTCCTTAACACGACCCTCTGCGGCAAGCTGAGCCGAATATTCAGTGCCGCCGGTTACTCTGTAAAAGTTTGCTTCCTTTGTTCTTTGGTTAACAAGAACAAAGCCGGTAATTGACTGGTCTGAGGTAACAGAGGTGATACCGGTATACATCCATACATCGTCATCATAAGCAACATAGTTATAACCGGTTGTGGTTTTGATAACATTCTTCTGACCGAGGATTGAATTCCAGAATCCACCCTGATATTTGCCGTAGTAATCATACTGCTCAACGATAAGGTCGGAATCATAAACTCTGTCTATCCACTGGAGAGAAGGCTCGTTCTTAAGCTCTTCAATTGTGTAATATTTGCTTTCGCCTGTCGGAGAATCTGCCTTAATGACAACTGCACCGATTACATCAGTACCGCCGAAGAGACCGATTGTTTTATCAAGACGGGCACAAATCCAATAGGGATTGCCTTCATCGTCAATTTCAAATGTGGGGTCGGCAAAGAGGAAGGTAGGATATTCAAAACGAAGGTGACGGCTGAGAAGCTTGTTGAAGTGTTCGGCAGGAGAATACTTGATGTTATCGTTTTTAAGCGTTACAAATTCCGCACTTTCGGTAGCCATATTGACAATAACATAGCCGGGGAAGCCGTTCTTTGTGTTGAAGAACCATTTGATGATGTTTTCATACTGAAGGGGAACAACTCTTACAGGCTCGCCCTTATAGTTAATCTGGGTATTCTCGCTGTAAACGGAGAACTGCGAAACATAGCCCTTTTCGGCAAGCTCGCCGAGAGCTCTTGAAGCAATCTGCTTTGCGGAGTCTTCGTCAAGACGGGGGATTGAGCTGAAGCTTGCGGCATCCTGCTCGGGAATTTCTTCTTCAAAGCTGCCGTCTGTTCTGACTGAAATGATGTCTGCATAGTCGGCTGCTCTGAAAAACTGGCATGAAACAAGGTAGCCGATACCGACTGCAACAAGAAGAGCAAGGATGATTACGATTGAAGCTCTTGCGTGCTTCTTGACATAGGGAACATATTCGGGTTTTGCAAGGACATTATTGAGAAGTCCGTTGAAAACAACGAATGATGCGGCGACAAGACCGATATAGAGATAAAGGTCATAGGATTTGAAGTTGAGTGCCGGAAGCATGAAATAAAATGCCGCTCCTGCAAAAATAACCGTCAGAACAAGGCTGATGATGATTTTGAGCACTGCTCTTTCGGGAGGAATAACGATTTCGCCTTTGCCTGCGGAACCGCCTTTCTTCGAAAAATCTACTTTAATGGGATCCATTTTCACTGCTCCTTAAAACATAATGCTGTAAGTATACATTATTTTTCTAAACATTACAAGCCTTTTTTGTAACATTATTATCTGCGTTTTGCTTGACATAATGTGCAAAAAAATGTTAATATTATCATTAATTTGAAAGGAGCTGTTTGAAAATGTATTCAGACTATCTTGATACAATTGCGTTTGTTTCCAAATATGACAGCAAGGTCGGCGAAGCAATGAATGCAGAGCTTGCAAGGCAGAGAAGAAACATTGAGCTTATTGCATCTGAAAATATCGTTTCTCCCGCAGTTATGGCTGCCATGGGAAGCATTCTGACGAATAAATATGCAGAAGGTTATCCATCAAAAAGATATTACGGCGGATGCGAATGCGTTGATGTTGTTGAGAATATCGCCATTGAAAGAGCCAAGGAGCTTTTCGGAGCTGAATATGCCAATGTTCAGCCGCATTCAGGTGCTCAGGCAAATATGGCGGCTTATTCGGCAATCATCAATCCCGGGGATACCGTTATGGGCATGAATCTTGCTCACGGCGGTCACCTTACTCACGGTTCGCCAGTCAACGCAAGCGGTAAGCTTTATAATTTTGTTCCCTACGGCGTTAACGATAACGGCGTTATTGATTATGATGAGCTTGAAAGAATTGCTCTCGAATGCAAGCCGAAGCTCATTGTTGCAGGTGCATCCGCTTATCCGAGAATTATTGATTTTGAAAAAATCAGCGGAATTGCGAAGAAGGTCGGAGCTTATTTCATGGTTGATATGGCTCATATTGCAGGTCTTGTTGCGGCGGGTCTTCATCCGTCACCGATTCCTTATGCTGATATAGTCACCACAACAACCCATAAAACTCTCCGTGGACCCAGAGGCGGACTTATTCTTGCAAAGGAAGAGCTTGGTCCGGCAATAAATAAGGCAATCTTCCCCGGCAACCAGGGTGGACCTCTTATGCACATTATCGCTGCAAAGGCTGTCTGCTTCGGCGAAGCTCTCAAGCCCGAATTCAAGGAATATCAGAAAAATATTGTCAGCAACTGTGCCGCTCTTGCAAACGGACTTGCAAAGAGGGGTGTTAACATGGTTTCGGGCGGAACCGATAACCATCTTATCCTTGTTGACCTTCGTTCGCTCGGCGTAACCGGCAAAGAGCTTGAAAAGAGACTTGATGAGGTTTATATCACCGCAAACAAGAATGCCGTTCCGAATGACCCCGAGAAGCCGTTCGTAACAAGCGGCGTCAGACTCGGCACAGCCGCAGTTACCTCAAGAGGTCTCAACGAAGAGGACATGGACAAAATTGCAGAATTTATTTATCTCTGTGCAACCGATTTCGAAAACAGTGCCGATAAAATCAGAGCCGGCGTAAATGAAATCTGCGAAAAATATCCATTATATGAATAAAATCGGATAACAGGAATATAAAAACGAAGAGCTGTAGGCTTGCCGAAAAGGCAGACATACAGCTCTTTCCAATCAACGGATTAAGTTGATTGATAATACACATAATTCCAAACAAAATATAGCTTTTTATCTTGAAAAAAGTTTCAAACCTGTTATAATAAATTTGTAACAAATATTTTGCAGGAGGAAAAATGATGATGAAAAAAATGAAAGCTTTTATTTCCGTTTTGCTTTGTTTGCTGATTTTTGCCGGAGCATCAACGCCAATCGTCAGCGGCTTTGATTCTATTGAAACAAGCTCTCAAGGCACGGATTTGCCGATTATCCCCATTATTCCCGATGACCCGGATGAACCTGTTGACCCGGATAATCCCGGAACTCAGACCGACCCGATTCGGACCAATCTTATTCTCGGTGCATATGACAGCAAATCGTTTACAATGGATTATTATTCAACTGCAACCTTCAATGTTTCAATTCCGTATAACGCAACTGCCATGTGGAGCAAGGACGGAAAATATTTTGCTTCCGGTGCATCGGTTACAATTAAAGAAATTAAACAGAGCTTCACTCTTTCTGTGATGGTTTATGCCGCCAATGGCTCGGTTTATACAGACAGTGAAACGGTAACCGTCAGACACGGTATCGGAGATATTATTATTTATATCATACGCAGAATTTTCCATGCTTTGCCGGTCTATGTTGACAATCAGAAGGTATAAAAAAACCTCTGCTCTCGGTTCATTCCGATTGCAGAGGTTTTTTAGCAAAACGCTGATCAAACTTTGCTTAATCAGCGTTTCCTTGATTAGCTGTTCACTAAATTTCAATTTCGGGCAATTCGATTCCCGAACCTAAAAGATTGGTTTCAGCTTCGCTTCCGCCATTGGAACCTGCACCGCCTGAGCTTCCGCCATTGGAACCCGTGCCGCCTGAGCTTCCGCCGTTGGAACCGACTTTTGTTGTTTCAGCTTTCTTGGTGCTTTGAGTATTATCAGGCGAAGACTTGCCGACTGTTGTTGCTTTTTCATCTGCTTTGGCTGTTGCGGATTCCTTGACCGCTGATAAATTCTTTTCATCAGCCTTTGCAGTTACGTCTTTTTGGTTCGTTTCATTTTTAACGGTATTCTGTTCATCCTGCGGAGAAAGAATGATGATATTTTCATCATCGTCAACAGTTACCGCTTCATCACTGATGACCGCCGTGTTTGTGGCTTCGGTTGCATCCTCCTGCTTGGCTTCTCCTTTTTTACAGGCAGTAAAACCGATTGCCAGAATTAATGTCAGAATAATAATCGCTGATTTCTTCATCACTCTGTTCCTTTCTTTTTAAGGTTTTTTTCATTATATCCTGTTTATGAATAAATGTCAAAGAAAAATCTGTGAATAAGAAATTACACAAAAATGAACATCTTATTATCATGCTGAAAAAAGATTTCTGAACCAAAGAATCAGTTCATCGAAAAATGTTGTAACCTCAACGGTTATTTCTTCTTTCGAAACATTCCCGAAAGCATCTGTGACTGCTATTGATATTCCGGCAGAGCCTCTTTTCAGAGCGACAATATTTCCGTTTCCGTCAATGCTTATTTTATCGCTGACAGTTGAATATGCAACTGAATATTCAAGTCCGTCAGGATTTGAAATGATTATATCTGCGGTTGCGGTTTTTCCTTTTCTGATTCTTATATCGTTTGACTTGACCTCAACGGCATTAACAGCCTTACTGCCGCTGAATATGCCTTCTCCGTTGATTACGGTATGATTATCTGCGGTTACAATGCTGTAATTGATGCTTTCATAAAGCTCTTTTTCTCCGTAAACAACTTTTCCGTTCCTGATTTCCGCATCGGAAATATCGAAGCCGTTTGACGGAACAATAACATTTGTAAGCTGACTTAACCATGTTTTACCCGTTTTTCTCATAATTGTGAGCGGAGTAATTGCAACAGAATAAATCTTGTTAAGAACAAGCTCATCGCCTTCATATTCGCAAGCAGAACCGAAACTGCTTATTACATAGCTTATTCCGTTTATCGTGCCGAGATAAATCATTGTGTGTCCGCTGAAATAAAGAAGCGAGCCTGCCGGAAGAGTTTCAACATATTCCTGCTTTTCATTATCTGTCATTGAGCTTATGCTCTTTATTCCGGGAGTTTTGCACTGCCATGTTGTGTTTCTCGGAATTTCAAATCCGAAGCATCTGTAAACAACTCTGTTGAAGAGCGAGCAATCATATGAATCATAAACTCCCGCCCAACCGTATCTGTTGCCGAGACAGCTGAAAGCAACCTTCAGAAGGTTTTCCTGAGTAAGCGGAAGAAATCCGGTGCTGACGGAGCAATGCTGGGAAATAAGAGCAGGCTGTTTCACATAATATCCGTTTTTATCCCTTGTGGGGATATACACAACATAGTTGTTCCATGTTCCTCTTTCGTCAATTTCTTTGGGAATTTCATCATCCGGAACAAGCTTCAGAATCGTGCCGAGGGTCAGTTTAAGCTCGGAGGTGTTTTTGTCCGCATTAGGCTCAAGAGTGATTTTATCCTGAGTCACAACAATAAAATCCTTTGCATCAATGCCGACCTTCCATGCGTCTGTCCATTCGGCTTTCGTTCTGAAAAGAGCTAAATTATCTGCACAAATCCAACCGGAGCAATTTATTGAATAGCCCCAATAAAAGGTTTCATCATCAATATCGCATTTCTGCATGATAAGAAACGGTTCATTCACGCAAAGACCCGATGAAAGAACCTCGTTGTCGGTGTCACCTGCATAGTATCCGAGGCTGTCGTTGGTCGGCAGAGAATTCAGCTCCGCTCTGCGTGTTGTAACGGCGTACATCGGTTCTCTTTCGGTTTCCGAAAATCCTGTATTCTTTATGGCATCAATCATCTTGCCGTAATACTCTTCGTTATCAATTTCAACATCGCCGACAAACCAGTTATCCTCGGGAATGTCAATATCGGCACACTTATCACGTTGCTTAAGAGCGTTATAAATGCCGAAATCCTTTTCCAAGTCGAAAACCCATGTTCCCTTGCCGGCAACGATTGCACTGTTCAAGCCGGCTATTTCGTCTGAATTCATCAGAACCTTATCTTTCGCAATATATGTTTTGCCGCTCCAGTAATCAGCATTGCACATTTCATCGGTTACGCCGTCGGCATAGTTGATTGAATAAGCCGAAAACGCACAGCTGAACACAATAGCGAAGCATAAAAGCAATGAAATGGATTTTTTCATAATCTAATCCCCCAAATAAATTTTGCCTGAATGAAATAAAACAGCCGCCCGAGAGCGGCTGCTTGAGGTAGTAATGCACATTGAACAGAATGCTCAACAAATGGTTATGAATCCAATTTAAAAACCATCATCAGAAAAGCCAACCAAATAAAAGTGTGAATGGTGTTCCGATAGCAACAAGGGCTGCAATGATAATGTCAACAACAGCAATTGTAAACACAACACATTACTCCTTTCGAAAAGTATTTGTACAGAAGCAAGACTTTTCGGCTTATACAAACGCTTAATGTCAGTATTCAGTCCGCATTTACTCATGAAAATCAACAAAACCCGTCTGAAAATATCGCTTGACGCTCCTCTTGATTGTTGATTTTCTGTGAACAGCTCCTCCTGTGACTTCATTATAGTGTAAAATAGCACTAATGTCAATATATAAATCGAGAAATTTTGTGAAATTTGCAAAAATTTCAATGCCGGCATTGTACTGTCGGCATTGTGCTGTCGGCAGTGAATTTGGGGTTGACTTTACTATAGCAAAGTGCTATAATTGCAAATAAAAATTATGGAGAAAAGCATGATAGTTATTCAAAATCCGAGCGAAAATATCGTAAGAATATGGGGAATGGGAAAAGCGGAAGAGTCTGTTTATCGCCTTATGAAATATGTTATTTCAACCGAGGTTGAAAATGGGTTGCTTCTTCATAATGTTATCACCGGTGAGCTTGTTTTTCTCTCTGTGCAGGAAACCAATATGCTTAAGAGCTTACCTGCAAAGTATTCTTCATGGATGGATGAACTGATTGAGCATCATTATCTTGTAAAAGAAGATAATGACGACAAAAAAACGGTTGATAATCTGAGAAATATGTGGCGGACTCTTTGCAGTGCCAAAGAAATAAATTCATATGTTGTTTTGCCGACCACCAACTGCAATGCACGGTGCTTTTATTGCTATGAGGATTGCGTTGCTCATGAGAACATGAGCGATGAAACCGCTGATAAGCTTATTGATTTCATCGAAAAAAATCACGGAAACAAGCCTGTGAGGTTTGAGTGGTTCGGCGGCGAACCGCTTATCGGCATCTCAAAGATTGATCGAATTTGCAAGGGGCTGAAAAACCGAAATATCGAGTTTTCGAGCACGATGATAAGCAACGGTTACCTTTTTAACGAAGATATTGCCGGGCGTATCAAAGAGGACTGGAAGTTGAAAAATGTTCAGATTACTCTTGATGGAACCGAAAAGGTTTATAACGAGGTCAAGGCATATGTCAATCCCTGCGAAAGTCCGTTTAAAAGAGTATTGAATAATATTGATTCTCTTATTGAAAACGGAATTCGTGTTCTTATCAGGCTCAATCTGGGCTTCCATAATTATGAAGACCTGCTTGCTCTTTCGGATGAGCTTGTTGAGCATTTCAAATCCGCCGACAAGAAGCTTATTACTATTTATGCCGCAACTCTATATCAGGATTGCGGTTGCAAGCCGATGCAATATACCGATGAAGAGGTTGCGTTCCTGCATAGTAAGTGGCTTGAGCTTGGCGAGCATATAAAAAGATTAAAGGTTGACCCGAATAAGAAGGAAGAGACGAAAAGGAAGCATTTCAAGGAATTCCCGATGCCCCATATTGAGTTCACAAACTGTATGGCGGATTGGACCGATTGCGTTCTTGTTACTCCGAGCGGAAAGCTTTCTAAATGCGAGCATCATCTGAATGATAATCTTGTCGGCGACCTCGATAACGGAATAACGGATAAAGAATTGCTCAAAAAATTCGGAAAACACAGAACCTTTGAGCAATGCGATATTTGCCCACTCTATCCGAATTGTATTTTTATTGAAATGTGCGGAAGCAAAAAGGATTGCCCGAAGCTCCGTATGCAGGCTATTATTGACGGTTATCGGAAATCGGCAAAAACATTTTATAAAGATTATTGCGAAGATGAATAAATTATTTTTGAAATTGGCAGATATTCCGATTGAATTCAGAGTTGAATATGACTTCATAGAGAAGCACAGCAAGGCGTTTCTGACCGATGAAGAGCCTTTGTTTTCGGTCTGTGCCGAAAAAGAACATATTGAGTTGATTCGTCAACAGCTCAGAGAGCGTGATGTTGAGCTGGGAAATGAAATTTATGATTTCGGAAATGATTATCTTGAATTTCTTGCTCTCAATTATGCCTCACTTCAGAAGCTCCTTGAATATAACGTTGTGATGTTTCACGGTTCGGCGGTTGCCGTTGACGGAAAGGCATATATTTTCACGGGGAAATCCGGCATCGGCAAAACAACTCATTCCAAGCTCTGGATTAAGAATTTCAAGGATTGCCATATTCTTAACGGCGATAAACCTCTTTTGCTCTTCAAAGACGGAAAGGTCTTTTGTTGCGGCTCGCCGTGGAACAGAAAAGAGCTTGATACGGGAGAAAATGAGATTCTTCCGCTTGAAGCGATATGTCTGCTGGAGCAGACTCCCGAAAACAGAATTGAAGAAATTGAATTCAGAAGCGCATTCAACACTCTTGTCAATCAATGCCATATTCCGAAAGAGAATAACGGACTCATTTCCGTTATAAATCTTGTTCGGGAGCTGGCACAGGTCAGGCTTTATAAGCTTGGCTGTAATATGGATGACGATGCCGCTTTTGTTTCATATAATAAAATGATAAAGGATGAATAAAATGAAGCTCAAATACGAAATGACAACAATGGAAATGGACGGTCAGATTATGGCTGTTCCCGTTAATACAGACGATAATTTCAACGCAATTATCAAAATGAACGAAACAACATCAGATATTATGAAGCTGCTCGAAACCGAAACAACGGAGGAGAAGATAATTGACAGTCTTCTGAAAATATACGATGCAGACAGAGCAACAATTGCAAAGAATGTTAAGAATGTTATTGCCGCTCTGAATGAAAACGGACTGATCGAATAATAAGAAATCTCCGAGCACCGTGCCCGGAGATTTTTCATCGCAAACCAACAACAAGCTTCTGAAACGCAAGGTGTTTCAAGCTCTCATTTTCGGAATTTACTTTGGATTTTTTTATATTTCTGATACATTCTGCCCAGGATGATATTTGAAACATATTTGGGATATTTGAAAAAGTATTTTATTCTCAGAATAATGAATCTGATTGGATAAAGGTCGCACCAGAGATGCACATAAAATTTATAATTTTTATCATTGATTGAAATGGTTTTTCCGTCTCTGACAACGCCTGTGAGAACGCCGATGATGTTTTCTCTTTTAACCGTTTCTCCGCCGAAGCAGTGGTCACCGACTATCCAGTATGTTCCGTCCTTGTTGACCTTTAAAATCCGGTGAAGCACATAAGCACCTCTGCCGATTACACCGGGTCTTGTGAAAAGAACCGCATCAAGCTTTTTAAGATTGTTGAGAGGCTCTTTTTCGATTATCATAATATCCTTGCCTTCACGGATAAGAGGCATCATGCTGACACCCACATTTTTATAGAGGAGCTTGCCTGTTGAGTTGAGCACCTCTTCAAATGTGGTTGTTTCTTTTTTTGACATTGCATCATATGAAACGAATGCCGCTTCCCTGTCCATGTTGCATTTGAGCCTGAAGGTATTCACCGAATTAAGCTTCTGAATGAGCTGCATTGAAAGAAGTGTTCCGTTATTACGGCTCGGATGATAGGACTGCATCATCAGAATGTTGAATGCATCTTTGAATGAAATTTTTTCAATAGAATTTTTTTCGCCACGCTCAAGAATACATATTCCCGAAAGCGGAAGAATTTCATTCACCCCGCAGTTTTCTTTGCCACGCCACGGAGTTCCGCAGGCAAAAGCCTTGTTGTCACGGAAAAGAATTATCGGTTTGTCGCCGTTGAGAATGTAGCTTCCTTCAATATTTTCAAGCCACAGTCTTGTGTGGGTTGTTTTGCCCGTTCCCGAATTTGCGGTGAAAAGATAAGCCCTTCCGTCAACCGCAACAACAGAGCCGTGAAGCATAATTGCATCATGCTTTATCAGCTCTTCAAGCACTTTTCTGTAAAGTGCAGTTGTTTCGTGAAGCTCATCGGAATAATCAACAACCTTTTCGCCCTCGTCAAGATTATGCTTTTCTGCGATTATTCTTTCTTTTTCAATGTCATCCTTTGTTATGATAACTTCAAAAATGCCGTCTTCATCCGTCAGATAATCACGGCAGTAATTCTTTGTGAATTCATAGTTTGCTTTAACGGAAATCGGTATGTCTGCAATTCTGATTTTAAACTCTGTCATTTTATACCCCATTCGGAAAATTCGGAATTAATATTCTGCGAAGCAGTTATTTTATTGAGCTTATAGACACTCTTTTTTCTTGATTCGGAATTCAGAGCTTTTCTGAAAATTCTGATTATCCATGCAATCGGCAACAGAAACTTTTTACCCCTTAACCATGAGTATTCCTCAATGGAGATAAATGTTTTGTATGGCGGAAAAATGGATGTGATGAAGGTTCTGAATCTTCCTTCGTAATTAACCAGCTTTGAATAGTCCTTCTCTTCGTCTTTTTCCTTCTGAAATCCGAAAACACCGTTGCTTGTAACACGGAATGTTTCTCTTCTGACAAATTCATCCGATAATTCCGTTCTGAACGGCATTGAAATTTCAAACCATTTTTCGCAAAGAGTCATGCAGACAAGAAGAAAATCCTTCAGACCTGCGGTCTCCGAATATTTCAGCACCTTATCAAGGTCAAGTCTTCCCGTGCCGATTTCAACGGCAAGATCCATAAACTGCCTGAATCCGACACCTCTTGAGGTGAGATGCTTTTTAAGATGAGAAAGAAGATAGATAAAATGAAATTCATCTTCAAGCTCATTATTGTGAACATAGTCCCATTCCTTCACAAGAAATTCTCTTTCATCACCTTCGGCATAGTCCTGCTCATAGCAGAGCGAATCGTGAAGCTCAAAAATAAACGGACCCTTGTGACATTTCCATTCTTCAACTGTTTCGAGAATTTCTACAGAAAAGCCGAGAGATTTCATTATTTCGGAAGCTTTTTCCCTGTCCTTCGGTTTAAGGTGAATGTCGCAGTCGCCCATGGTTCTGAGCTGGGGAGTCGGATAATCCTCGTGAATTTTAGCTCCCTTGACAAAATAAAAATCAATGCCTTTATTTCCGAAGCTCTCGCTGATTGTTTTAATCAGCTTTCGGCGTTTGGAATATTGGTCAATCGCCTGATAATAGGCGTTCATATTTTTTTCGTCTTTGGTCTGATAATAAACAATACCCTGAACCTCGTGATTTTCGGATAATTTTCGCAGTTCATCAGTTACGGCTACATCATTGCTTTTTCTGCCGTTCAGATAGTCTGCAAGAATTCGCAGAAGGGCTTTTCCTGTGTCTGCTTTTTCCGAAAACTCCTTGACTTTTTCGTTGCAATTCTGAGCAACGGATGAAAAAATGCTTTCGAATTCAGCTTTGTCATTGATGTTTTCGGCATAGATCATGATGCGGAAGTCCGAAAAATCCAAAGGAAAAACGGCTTCGCAGACAGTATCCGGTTCGGCAGGATAATATGGCTTGCAGAATCCGGCAAATATTTTTTTTCTCTCATCAGCCGAAGTGATGAATGAAATCTTTTCTTCACAAATATTTGACTTCCGAATAATTTCAGAAGTTAATTTTTGGACTTGCGTAATGTTCATACAGCTCTCCGAATTAAGAAATATTATTTTTATTTTATCATAGATTGATTTTTAATTCAATAATTTTTTTAGAAACGGGAATATCGTGGGAATATCGGTGCTGAACTTTGACTTTTGAAGTTGAAAAGAGCACGATTATGTGGTAATATTGATATTAACAAACAATCAGGTGAGTGATAATTATGTTTAAGAAATTTGACCCGATAAAAAGTGCAGAGCTTGTTCATCACTATATAACGAACATGGTTGACCCTGCATATGATAATCTGCCTTATTGGCTCCTTCTGCCTAATAAAAAGCCTGCGGAAGCGGCTCATTGCAGAGTTGATGATGCTGAGCTTGTCGGCTCGTGGTATGAAGGACTTGTTTCTGCTATGAGAATTCTCGGAACGGATGACGGCGATAATGTCAAGCAGTCGCTTCGCAGACACCTCATGAAATCATGGGGCGAGCACGGTCTTCGTTTCTGCGAAAAATATCCGTGGACTCATACCGTTCATTCTTCGTTCCACGAAATGGGATATATTCTCCCCGGTCTTAACATGATAACCGAGGATTATCCCGATGATGAAGAAAACGAAAAAAGAGTTTCGGAGCTTATCAAGGGGATGCGTTCGCTCGTTATCGAGAGAAAGGTCCGCACCTTCTGGTCTGGAGATTTTCAGGAGACAGAGCCGATTTATGAATTCCCGAATGATGTTTACCTCAAGGACGGAGGCTTTGACCTTTCAAGACACACGGGCAGGGGAGAGCAGGCAATCAGAAATGCGGTTATGCTCCAGGCTCTCGTAAGAAGATATGAGCTGAAAAATGACGAAAATGCTCTTGACCTTGCAATCGGAATTGCTAATTATGTTCTCGGCCCTTCGAGATATTTCAACTACAAAATGGAATTCTTCGGCCATGTTCATTCGGCGGTGTGGTTTGCCTGTGGACTGACAAAGCTCGGCAGACTCATTGATAATAAAGAATATATTGCCAAGGGAAAGGCGATATATGACTATGTGAGAAGCATTTCCTCATCATTCGGCTGGGTTCCCGAATATGCACAGTGGCATCCCGTTGAGGAGGAGCATTGCGAAACCTGTTGCATCAGGGATATGATTATCTGTGCAAAGGAGCTTATCGAATGCGGATATAACGAATACTGGAACGATATAAACCTATTTATCCGCAATCAGTTTGTTGAAAATCAGGTTACTTATACAGGCTATGTTGAATGCGACAATTCGCTTCCCGACGGTGACGGCATTACCTACCGTGACATTGATAAAAGAATGATGGGCGGTTTTACCGGCGGAAGCGAACCGGCTTCAATATCGCTCACGAGATTTCGTTCAATTGCAGGCTGCTGTGTCGGCACTGCTCCGGTTGCTCTCAAGCTTGCGTGGGATAATGCTCTTGCGGAAGAAAACGGAGCTTTCATCTGCAATATTCCCTGCGACAAGGAAACGGATGCCCTCATAATGAAATCCGAAATTCCCAACGAAGGAAAAACTTCTCTTCTTGCAAAAAAAGACTGCGTTGCAGGCTTCAGAAAATATGCCTATATGAAGAATATGAAGCTTATTCTGAACGGAAAAGAAGTTGAATACGCAGAAGAAAACGGTGTTGTTAAGGCTTCAATCAAGGCGAATGACGAGCTTGTCTGCAGCTTTGACATTGAGACCGAAGCAAGAAAAGAAACCGCCAGAGGCGTTGAATTTACTGTTTATTGGAGAGGCCCCGATGTTGTTGACATTACTCCGAGAGGTGACCATGTAAGGCTTTATCAGCGTGATGACAGCATTCCCGAATACTATCCGACAGCCGCCGATGTTGAATATAACGGGGCCGCAAACTATGGTCCGACTCAGCAGAAATCGGTTAAATAAGCAGAATATCTTACTTGGAAAAAGGAGCAGCCGGCTGACTGCTCCTTATTGTTATTCGGAAATTCTGAAGGTGTAAAGATATTCGGTGTTAAGCTCATCGGGATTAATCGGCGGAATGAGGATGAGAGCTTTTCCGTTCTTTTCTGCGATTTTCAGTTCAACCTCGCCGCCGAGAAGAGTTGCCTTAAGCTTTGGAGAATAATCAATCTCTTCAAGGTAAAGCTCATTGAACGGGAACGAATTCGAAATTGCGTAAACCGCATCATCCTTCTTCGTGTAATAAATGCCTGTGCTTTCAGTATTCTTCTTTGTGTAAACCTTTGAAGCGTAAATGGCTTCGCCGTTAACCTCAAGCCATTTGCCCATCTGAAGAAGGCGTTCCTCCATGATGACGGGGATAGTTCCGTCTGCGGCAGGACCGATATTAAGAAGGAAGTTGCCGCCCTTTGAAACGAGCGAGCAGAGAGTTTCGAGAAGTGCTTTCGGCGTCATATAGTCGTCAACGCCTTCTATTCTGTTAAGTCCGAATGATTTGCCGATACCTCTGCATTCCTCGAAGGGTCTGTCAAGCTCAATTTCTTCAATACGCTTGTTGCCTTCAATAAAGCCGTATTCCGTTGTGAAGTTGCCGCCGAGGTGACCTCTTGTTTCCTTGCCCCAACGGTCATTCGGAACGATGAAATTCTTAACGGATGATTCATTATAGAGCCACTGGAGGAATTCTGTTGAATGCCAGACATTGCTCGGATGATCCCATTCACCGTCTGTGAAAAGGGTTGACGGCTGATAACGCTCAACCAATTCCTTGAGCATGGGAATAAGATGCTCGGTTGCGTATTCCTCGGGATTTTTGAGATAGAGGGGATTGAACCATTCATAAACCGAATGATAAACTCCGAACCGAACGCCTGTGCCTTCAAGAGCTTCTTTAAGCTCCATAAGAAAATCTCTGTGGGGGCCGACATCGAAGCTGTTCCAGTTCCATGCGTAATCTGTTTTGTAAAGGCAGAAGCCGTCATGATGCTTTGAAACGAAGTTTATATATTTTGCTCCGCTTTTTTTGAAAAGGTCTGCCCATTTCTTTGCATCAAACAGCTCAGCGGTAAAGCCCTTTACAAAATCCTCATATTTGAAATTTTTGCCGTAAAAATTCTCATGGAATTCCTTATTCGGAAATTCGGGAAGGTCGAGCTGCATTCTGTACCATTCGGCGTAATCACCTTTTCTTGTGAAGGCGGGAACGGAATAAAGTCCCCAGTGAATGAAAATTCCGAATTTCGCATCGCCGAACCATTCGGGAACAGGACGGGAATTCAGGGATTCCCAATTGTTTTCATACATATCAAAATACCTCTTTGTAAAATTTCCTTAATTTTACCATTAATTCTGCTGAATTGCAATTATATTTTTGAAAAAGTATCTGCAAATGCGGTCAAGATGTGCTATATATGAAAACAGATTTTTCCAATGTTGATGCGGATTCTTCAAATATACATGATATAACAGTATGCCGATGCTGAACATTAATCCCAACAATTTCAAGTCTTTTTTTCGAAAATGTATTGATATTGCTTTTTCGTTATGATAGAATTTTTATCACTGGGGGGATTTGTTTGAAAAAAACAATCAAGAGAATCACGGCAGTTGTTATGTGCATTGCAATTGCTTTTTCGGCATTCGGAGCCGTTACATCTTCGGCATTGAGCCTTGAAGAAGGGGTGGCAGAGCTTCGCAAGCTCTGGTCAAGAGCCAACGGACCCGAAAAGAACGGCATTGATATTGATTACAGCTATTATTCGCCCGTCGAAAACGGTGCTTCAGCAGATAGAAAATATCCTATGGTAATTATCATGGCAGGTGCACTTGAAGGACTTCAGGAGGGCTTTGAGCTTGAGGCAAACAATATGCCTAAGTGGACTGCCGAGGAATATCAATCAAGATTTGAAAACGATCACGCATTTCTTTTTATTGCAAGAGCACCCGAAGAAAGTCGGCTTTATTGGGATTCATCTGCGATAACTCCGTCGCTCAAGGCGGCAGTTGATGATTTCTGCGTAACGCATGAAAATGTTGATACCGATAAGATTTATATTGTCGGTTGGTGTCTCGGCGGCAACGGAGCAATCAATCTTGCAACCTCATATCCTAATGATTTTGCCGCAACAATCATCATGTGCCCCAACCGTGCAATAACGCCGAATGAAGCGGATGCACTCAAAAATATGCCCGTTTGGTTCATGGGTTCAAAAACCGATTCATATGTCAGCTATGCCTGCAATATTCTCAATTCCTTCAACAGGCTCCGCAAGGTAAGCAACAGAAAAACGGATGTCAGGCTCACGAGCTACAGCTCTGCACCCGATGTTACATTGCTTGACTGGATTCCCTTCATTTTCAACCACGATGTCTGGGATAATGTTGCCGATGACCTTCACACAACGGAGTATGAATATCCCGACATGAAAACCGTTGACGGAAATAAAAAAGAGATTGATAATCCCTTTGCAATCGGCTGGCTCGATTCATTCAGCCTTGCAGACGGCAGGGAGCAGTCAACTGCAAGAGACACCTCACGCTTTGACTATAGAATGAATGTGCTTTTCAATGAAAAACATAAGACCTTTATCAGAGCGAAGCTTGTTGAGATTATGCTTGATGTTTTTGCAAAATTAGGATGGATTTAATCTTTGAGATTTCGGAAGCGGTCTGATAATCTGTTTACTTGAAGATGCGAAAAACTTGCTGCGGAATAAAAATAAAACTTAATATAACAATGAAAGACCACCCCGAAAGGTGGCCTTTTTTGTGGCGCGCTTGAAGGGACTCGACTCGCACGCCTGCGGGCGTTTGGTCGTCGGCGGTCCCAACAGTCCACCGGACTGTTGCTCTGTACCGCCTCTCCTTCGAGCCCCTTCCTTTGAAACACAAAAAGACCACCCCGAAAGGTGGCCTTTTTTGTGGCGCGCTTGAAGGGACTCGAACCCCTGACCCACTGCTTAGAAGGCAGTTGCTCTATCC
>DCII01000048.1:29318-39726 GCA_002315935.1 Ruminococcaceae bacterium UBA1730 | reverse complement strand
CGCAAGAGCATCATTTGTTGAAACGGCGATAAGCAGAGGCTTGTTATTTCTGAGATGTGCTTTGGCGGCAAGCGTAACGGGTGTATCGGCAATTCCGTTTGCGAGCTTTGCGAGTGTATTTCCCGTGCAAGGCTCAATAATCATCAGTTCGGGCTTAATAGATGGACCGATTGGCTCGGCATCTTCGATTTTCCTGATAACCTTATTTCGGCATATGGTTTCAATTTCTTCAATAAATTTGTCGGCTTTGCCGAATCGGGTGTCGATACTTGAGGCGTTGAATGACATAACGGGAAAAATTTCATAGTTTTCAGCCAGCAATTCCATCTGCTCAATTGAGTTTTTAAAGGTGCAGAAAGAACCACATAACGCAAAAACCAATTTCGGTTTAAGCATAGCCTTCCTCCTTCATAATGTTCAATATTCCCTGTGCAAGGATTTTTCCTGCGGAAACGGGAGCAGTTTTGCCGGGCAATGACGGGCAGAGCAGTGCTCTTACTCCGAGATTTTCCGCATAAGCAAAATCAACCCCATACGGAGCGGAAGCAACATCAATAATCAGAGCTTTGCGGTTAACATTGATAAGAACATTATTATCAATCATCATTGCCGGAACGGTGTTTATAATTATGTCAAAAGCGTTGATATTATTAAGTCTTTCGGATATTCTGCAAGCGTTCAGATGCTTTGCTTCGGCAAGAGCAAGGTCTGATTCCTTCCTTGCAAAAACCGTTACATCTGCTCCGAGAGAAGCGAGAGTATCGGCGGTAGTTTTTCCTACTCTTCCGTAGCCGAAAACAGCACATCTGCTTGATAAAAGGGTAAAATCAATATTGTTGAAAATTGTTTTAAGTATGCCCTGAACGGTTGGAACAACATTTCTTATTGCTGTTTCTTCTCTGTTGAAATAATCAAAAACAGCAATATTTTTTTCTGAAAAAAGCTGTACGGTTTTTTCATTTATCATTCCACCGAATACAACTGAGTTTTCGGAAATCATCTTCGAAATATCTCTGATTTTATATTTTGAATTGATGTTCGAAGAAAGGTTTCCTTCTCTGTCCTCAACGGGTAACGGAAGTATAATTGCATCGGAATCTGAAATTTTTGCTTCATTTATTTTTAAACTTTCGTTTGCGGCAAAGGAATATGTTTCGTATCCGAGAGCATCAAAAAATTCTCTCATGTAAATCTGTCTTCTGTCTCCGCCGATAAATGATATACTTTTTATTCTGTTCAAAATAAAGCCTCCTGACGGAAAATAATCATTTACGATGAACAATATCATTTTATGTTTTAAAAATTTTACTGTTACATGAAAAAATATCTCTTTTTCACTTTATTTTTTTGCAGAAATGTAATATAATAATTTAGATTTGTTATAAATTCGGAAAGGATGATTATTCTTGGAATATATTGATGATTTGCTCAAAAAAGTTAAAAGAATTCATTTCATCGGAATCGGCGGCTCCGGTATGTGTCCTCTTGCAGAGATTTTGCACAAGGAAGGCTACCGGCTCAGCGGTTCGGATAATAATGAAACGGATACGCTTGCAAGAATCCGCTCTCTCGGTATACCCGTTGTTCTCGGTCAGAAAGCCGAAAACATTGAAGGAGCTGAGATGATTGTTTATACTGCCGCTCTTCTTTCGGATAACCCCGAGCTTGTTGCCGCAAAGGAATCGGGCATTCCGACCTTTGAAAGAAGCAAGCTTCTCGGAGCGATCACAAGAATTTATCCAAACAGCATCTGCATCTGCGGCACTCACGGCAAAACCACTTCATGTTCAATGCTTACTCAGGTTCTTATTGAAGCTGATTTTGACCCGACTGCCGTTATCGGCGGAAAGCTTCCTCTTACAGGCTCAAACGGAATGGTGGGTCACAGCGAGCATATGGTCTGCGAAGCCTGCGAATTTGTTGACACATTTCTTGACCTTTCTCCCGATGTTGCTGTTGTGCTGAATATAGATAGGGACCATCTTGATTATTTCAAAACATTTGAAAATCTCAAGAAATCTTTCACAAAGTTTGCTTCCATGGCAACAAAGGTTATTATTTATAACGGCGATGATGAAAACACAATTGATGCAATTGCTCCTGCAATTGAAATCAGCAAAAAGCCGTTCATAACCTTCGGACTGAATGAAGGAAATGATTTCAGAGCGGTCAATATAACAAGCGAAAACGAGTATGAATCATTTGATGTAATCAGAAACGGCGAAAATCTCGGCAGAGTTACCCTCTCAATTCCCGGCAAGCATAATGTTTATAACGCTCTTGCGGTTATCGCATCCGCAATGTATTCGGGTGTTAGCTTCGAAGACTGCGTAAGCGGTATCTTTGATTTCCACGGAGCAGGCAGAAGATTTGAAAAGCTTGCGGAAATTGACGGAATAACAATAGTTGATGATTACGCTCATCATCCTCTTGAGCTTGAGGTTACTCTTTCAACTGCCATGAAGATGGGATATAACAGGGTCTGGGCGGTGTTCCAGCCTTTCACATATTCAAGAACATCAATGCTTTTTGATGATTTCGTAAGAGTTCTGAAAATTCCGGACAGATGTATTATGACCGAAATTATGGGTTCGAGAGAAAGAAACACATTCAATATCTACACCTCACAGCTTGCGGAAAAGATACCCGACAGTGTTTGGTTCAACACCTTTGAAGAGGTTGCACAGTATGCGGTTGACCATGCGGAAAAAGGCGATTTAATTATTACTCTCGGTTGCGGAGATATTTATAAAGCCGCTAAAATTATGATAAAGAAATTGAAGGAAAGGAATTCATAATATGAAATATACAATCAACCGCACAAATTTCAATAATTTTGATTTATTTGAGGAAAATAAACTTGCTCCGAGAGCTTATACAATTCCTTATTCATCAAAAATTTCTCTCGAAAAGACTTCGCTGAAAAAAGAAAGATATTCTTCCGATATTGTCAGAGTTCTTTCCGGTAAATGGGATTTCAAATATTATTCTTCAAACAAAAATCTTCCTGATGTTGTTGATACTTCTAAAATAGGATTTGACACAATAAATGTTCCGTCAACATGGCAGAGAATCGGCTACGACTCCCCTGCTTATATCAACTGTCCTTATGCTTTTGACGATAAACCTCCCTATGTTCCCGCAGAACAGCCTGTTGCTGTTTATAGAAAAAATTTCGATATTGAAAATAAAAAAGGAGCTTATATCATTTCCTTTCTCGGCGTAATTCCCTGCATTGACCTTTATGTCAACGGCAGATATGTAGGTTACAGCGAGGGTGCACACAATACTGCCGAGTTTGATATAACATCATTTGTTGAAAACGGTGAAAATGAAATTCTGGCAGTTATTCATAAGTGGTCAACGGCAACATTCCTTGAATGTCAGGATATGTTCCGTGAAAACGGAATTTTCAGAGATGTTCTTCTTTACGAAATGCCCGAAGGTTATATTTTTGACCTTTATTACAGAACAAAAGAAACATCAAAAGGCTGGAATCTTGATGTCAGCTTTTCAACTCTCGGAGAAAAAGAAAAGCTGAGCGTAAAAACAGAAATATATTCAGGTAAAAAGCTTGTTGCGGAAAAATCTGCCGATGCTTCGGAAGAGAAGCTTGAATTCACAAATCTTGATGTTATTGAATGGAACGCTGAGGTTCCGACACTTTATACCGCATACACAACTCTTTACAGCGGCGAAAAAGAGCTTATGACAATCCGGAATAATATCGGATTTAAGACGGTTAAAATCAAGAAGGATATATTTACCGTTAACGGAAAAGCGATAAAAATCAAAGGCGTTAACCATCATGATACCCAGTATAAAACAGGTTATGTTATGACCCTTGATGACATCGAAAAGGATATAAAGCTTATAAAGAGCATGAACGCAAACGGCGTTCGCACATCTCATTATCCGCCTGACCCGATGTTCATAGCCCTTTGTGATTATTACGGACTTTATGTTATTGACGAAGCGGATATTGAAACTCACGGCTGCGGTTGTGCTCCTCATAATAATATTGACCTAATCAGCAATGACATCAGGTGGGCTCCGAGATATATTGATAGGGTTAAGAGAATGTATTTCAGAGACCGTTCAAGAGCCTGCGTTATAATGTGGTCGCTCGGCAACGAAGCAGGAGGATATGCCTGCCAGGATGAATGCTATAAATTTCTTCACGAGTCTTGCCCCGAAATTCCCGTTCACTATGAAGGCGTTATTAATACGGAAAGACATTCTTATGATGTTGTTTCCGAAATGTATACAAGTCATGCTGACCTTGAAAAGAGCGGCAAGCATACAAGAGGAAAAAAATATACTCCGAAGCCGTTTTATCTTTGCGAATATGCTCACGCAATGGGTGTCGGTCCCGGCAGTCTTGAGGAATACTGGGAAATAATTTATAAATATGATAATCTCATGGGCGGATGTATATGGGAATGGGCGGACCATGCTTATTATCATCAGCACGGAAAGCTTAAATATACCTACGGCGGAGACCACAACGAATGGCGTCATGACGGCAACTTCTGCGTTGACGGTCTTGTTTATCCCGACAGAAGATTTCATACCGGTGCAAAGGAAGCAAAGAATGTTTACAGACCCGTCAGAGCTTCTTATTCCGGCAAAAAGCTGACATTCATTAATACCAACAGATTCAGAAATTCATCATATATTACCGCAGTATGGGAGATAGTCAAAAACGGAAATATTCTTGTTGCGGCAGACGAAATGATTCTTGATATTGAACCGACAGACAGCAGAACATTTGACATTGATTTTAAAATGCCCCGTGAAAAATGTGACCTTCATATCAATGTTTATTATTATGACGGCGAAAATGAAATTGCGTTTGAACAGTGTGCAATAAAAGAAGAGCTTTCGTATAAGTTTGAAAAATCAGACGGAAATATCAATGTTGTTTGCGATGACGAAAAAGCTCTTGTTGAATTCAACGGCGGTAAAGCTGTTTTCTCAAAGGAAAGCGGAATGATTGAAAGCTATGTAATTAATGAAAAAGAGCTTATCAATCAGTCCCCTGCATTCTCAAAGGGATTTTTCCCGAATATTTGCAGACCGTTCCTTGACAATGACACCCGTTACCGTGATAAGTGGAGAGAAGCAGGTTACTGCGATTATGAGTGCAGGCTTGTTGATTTTGATGCCGAATCAAAGAGGAACAAAGCAAAAATTGAAGTCACATATAAGCTTAAAAGCGAAAAATCGGTTCTTTCTCTTGCTGAGGTTGAGATTGAATATTCGATTTATGCAGACGGCAGAATTGAGGTTGAAACGAAATTCAAGCCTCTTTCAAAGAAGCTTCTTGCCGCCCATATGCCGAGATTCGGTCTTACTCTTGAAATGCCCGAAAGCTTTGATAAGGTTGAGTATTACGGCCTCGGAGACTGCGAAAGTTTTCCCGACATGAAAGCTCAGACAATTCTCGGAGTTTATGAAACAACCGTTGAAGATATGGTTGAACCGACAATCAAGCCGCAGGATTCGGGCAACAGATGCGAAACGAGATATGCTGCATTCACCGATGAAAACGGTGACGGACTTAAGTTTGTTTTTGAAGACAGATATTTCAGCTTCAACGCCAGAAAATACAGCCAGAGACTTCTTCAGGATGCCAAGCATCAGGAGGACCTTTATAATCAGAAAACAGTTTGCATAAATATTGACGGATTTATCCGTGGAACAGGCACTGCAAGCTGTGGACCTGATATTCTTCCTCAGTATGAGGTTGACGGAAGTAAGGGACTTGAATTCGAATTCACGGTTCTTCCCGTTAAATCAAAATAATGGTTCTTCACGGAAAGTTGGGGATGACAATAATACCAGCATAAATATGGAAACAGAGAAAGTTCTGTCATTGCGAGCGAAGCGTGGCAATCCGTTTCCTTTCGCAGAGTATTACGGATTCCCACACCAGTCTGCGGACTGGTTCGGAATGACATATCATTTCCTGCTTTATTAGCCCCAACTTTCCGTGAAGAGCGAAAATAATATGAAATTCAGCCGCATCTGTTAATCGGGTGCGGCTTATGTAAACAATAAACCGACGGAGAAATCCGCCGGCTTTTGTGTTTTGTGATTATATTGTAAATCTGCAAAAGGTTATTTTGTTCCGAAAATTCTGTCACCTGCATCGCCGAGACCCGGAACGATATAACCATGCTCGTTGAGGTGGTCATCAAGAGCGGCAACATAAATTTCAACATCGGGATGAGCCTTCTTAAGAGCTTCAAGTCCTTCGGGAGCGGCAATTATACCCATGAATTTGATAACCTTCGGTCCACGAAGCTTAATCTGAGAAATTGCATCAATTGCCGAGCCGCCTGTTGCAAGCATTGGGTCGATAACGATAACTTCTCTTTCCTCAATATCTGCGGGAAGCTTGCAGTAATATTCAACCGGTTTAAGAGTTTCGGGGTCTCTGTAAAGACCGATATGGCCGACTCTTGCTGATGGAACAAGAGCAAGAACGCCGTCTACCATTCCGAGACCTGCACGGAGAATAGGAACGAAAGCGAGCTTTTTGCCTGCAATAACCTTTGTTTTTGCGGCTGCAACGGGTGTTTCGGTTTCAATTTCTTCGAGCGGAAGATCTCTTGTTGCTTCATAGCAGATGAGCGTTGCAATTTCACTTACAAGAGCACGGAATTCTTTGGAGCCTGTTTTCTTGTCTCTGAGAATTGAAAGCTTGTGCTGAATAAGAGGATGATCCATAATAAATACTTTTGCCATTTTAAAATACCTCCAAATATATAAAGCAAAATTTAAAATCTGTTTTCAAGGTCAGTAATCTGAGCAATTCTTCTGACATGGCGTTCTTCGCCGCTGAACTGCGTATCAAGGAAAATATCCGCAAGCTCAATTGCTTTTTCAGCACTGACAACTCTGCCGCCGAGGCAAAGCATATTTGCATCGTTATGAAGTCTTGTCATTTCAGCGGAGAATTTGTCTGAACAGCAACAGGCACGGATGCCCTTGACCTTATTTGCCGCAATTGAAATACCTACGCCCGTTCCGCAAAAAAGGAGACCTTTTTCGCATTCGCCGCTGACAACCGCTTTTGCGGCCTTTTCTGCATAAACGGCATAATCGCAGGAATCAAGCGAGTAAGTGCCGAAATCCCTGTATTCGATTTCTCTTTCATCAAGATGCTTCTTTACAGCTTCCTTAAGCTCAAATCCACCGTGGTCGCAACCGATAGCTATCATAGTTTTTCTCCCTTTCTTATCTTTAATTCCCGTTCGGCTTGCGGAAGCCTTAAATAGACAGGGGCAAGCAATGCCGAATTCTGAAATAATTCGTTGTGTTCGCTTGCGGCAAGAGCAACGCCGTAAGCTCTCTGGTATCTTCTGTTTTCGGAAGAAAGCTTTATGTTCTGTGGTCTGCTTTCATATGAATTAAAGCATATTTCCGCTCCGTCACCTGCAAAATAAACAGCTTCGTCATATTTTTCAAGCTCCTTCAGAAGCTCGTTTATCGGCAAGGCTCTGTCTTCACAAATCCTTGAAACAACGCCGTTTTCAATTCTGAAAAGTGCGTTATAAACCTGATTACACCTTGCATCCATAACAGCACAGACAACGCAGTTTTCGTCTGTAAAATTATATGCCATCGCCTCAAGCGTCGAAATTCCTGCACAGGGTTTATTCTGTGCAAGAGCAAGACCTTTTATTGCGGCAACTCCGATTCTTATTCCCGTGAATGAACCCGGACCTGCACTGACGCAGAAGGCATCAACCTCGGAAAAATCCGTGTCGGATTGCTTCAGCATATTATCAATCATCGGCATCAATGTTCTGCTGTGAGTGAGCGTTGTGTTGACAAAGCATTCGCTTATGAGATGCTTGCCGTCTGTCAACGCAGTGCTTGCGGATTTTGCCGATGAATCAATTGCAAGGATTTTCAATTAATTCAGCTCCGATAATATCAATGATTCTCTCATCTGTATTTTCTGTTTTGGTAATTTCAACTCTGATGCAGTCTTCCGGTAGAATTGCTTCGATGTTTTCGCTCCATTCGATTATAAGGCTTGCACCTTCGTCAAGATAATCGAAATATCCCGTTGAATAGAGGTCGTCCCATCCCGATATGCGGTACATATCAAAATGATACAGAGTCTTTTTTTCTCCCCTGTATTCATTCACAAGTGCAAAGGTCGGACTGCTCACATCGCAGTTTATGCCCATTCCTTTTGCAAATCCTCTTGTGAATGCGGTTTTGCCCGCTCCGAGGTCGCCGAACATCGCAATAACTGAACCATATGGAATTGATTTTGCGAGAATATTTCCGATTTTTTCAGTTTGTAATGCACTTTCGGATTTATATTTTGCCATACCCTACCACCTTACGGCATTATACCACATCAATCTTCCGTTTTCAACAGTATAATTGAAAAATGCAGTCAGAAGCAGACTGCATTTAAAAAATTCAAAATCTTTCAACTATTGCATTAACCATATCGGGAATATCCGTGATAATTCCGTCAACGCCGCATTTGAGCATTCTCAACGCTGTTTCGGGCTTGTCAACCGTCCATGCGTTGATCTTTATGCCGTTATTATGGAGCTTATTCACATAATATTTATTGACCATCGAAAAATGCGGATGAAGATAATCCGCTTTTATTTCTTTGGCAAATTCAACATATCCGAAAACCATCTTTTCAAAGGCGATTTTCTGATTGGGGCTGTAGAGAAATCCTGTTTTGCAGTCCGAGTCAACAGCCTTGCACTCAATAAGAAGCTCAGGGCTGAAGCTTGAAATAAGAAGCTTGTCAAAAAGACCGTGTTCTTTAACTGCATCAATTGTTTTCTTGACTATCTCCTTTTCGCCGTTCTTAGGAGTTTTAAGCTCAATATTCATAATTTCAATATTCGCAGCTTCGCAGAGAACGAGGAATTCTTCAAGGGTAGGTATTTTTGTCCCTTTGAAATTATCGTGGAAGTAGCTTCCGAAATCATAAGAACGGAGTTCATCAAGGGTCATCGAAGAAATTTCACCCTTGCCGTCTGATGTTTCATCAATCGTGTAATTATGGCAGATAACGGGAACACCGTCTTTTGTGAGGTGAACATCATTTTCAAAGCCGTCAACGCCTATTTCAAGCGATTTCATGAATGCGGGCATTGTGTTCTGCGGAGCCTGCCTGTTCGCTCCCCTGTGTGAAATAACCTTACAAGCTGTCATATCAATTACCCTCTTTTTCGGCAGAATAAATGCTGTAAAAATGAATTACATTCATGTCCTCCTGCATATCAAGTCCGTGAGAGCCGCATTCCCCGTCAATTTCATGGCAACCGTGGTCGGGACAATATCCGCAGAAAACATTGTGACTCTTCCATTGAGATTTAATTTTATCCGTCAGAGCCGAATAATATGTATTATTCATTTCGAGAGCCGAAAGAGCCTCTTTTGATTCAGGACCGAATTTGTGCATTGTTGAATCATAATTACCGTTATATATTACGATAAGGTCGTAGCAATCCATGTCAATTAATTCATCGGCTTTTTTGTTGACCTCTTCAATTGAATCATAGATGAAATAATCCATTTCTCTTTCAAGAAAAATCTTTGAAATGCTGTCACCCGATGTTGAAACAATTGCGGCTTTTTTACCGTTCTGAATGAAATAGTCAAACAAAGTGTTGACCGTCAGAACGGGTTTTTCGTATTTTTTTATTCCGTGAACATCCGGCATAACGCCCGAATACATTGATGCAAAGCAAACGGGAGTAACGCTCGGCATAACCGAAAGCCTCGGAAGAGCAAGAGCTGACCTTGTTGAAACATCCGAAAACATATCGGTATACTTCATATAGAGCCAAAGACCGACTGCATCGGGATTATAAATCACCGCTCGGTCAACGGGTTTGTTGCCGAGAAGACTTTTTTTCAGTGAAATAATTGTTTTATCGGGCGAAGCGATTCCTTCGGGAATATCCATTCCGAATAATTCCATTGTTGTTGCACATACCGATGATATGCAAATACCGCTGTATAATTCAGACATAATTGCCTCCGAGGTTTTTCTATTATGATAACACAAATAAATTTATTTTCAATATCTTTTTGCACTAATAATAGGAAAGATGCCAACCGGCAACAAAATATGTTGACGGTTGGCATTGAGTTAATAGGAAGATAGTCCGCCTTCTTGTACCTTGTAGATGTCTTCTTCTGCATTCCAGATTTGTGTAAAGGAACCATTAAAATAAGAAGCACCGTAAGGACCTACTTCAGCACAACCACGGGTTGCGATAACAGCGTTATCAAACTTGACAACCTCGATTTCTGCATCTTCAAATTTCTTCATTGTGTTTTGCCTCCTTTCCTTGAATATTTATTTCTTCATCTGAAATTCAGATGTTAAAATACATTTTTTATGATA